>JAAYIT010000304.1 GCA_012523295.1 Porphyromonadaceae bacterium
GAACATGACGGACTACGGCAACAACCTGCACTTTACATGGGACAAGGGAAATCAGCTCGCCTCGGTAGTTTTTGATCTTTATAACCTCACTGTCTCCTACAAGTACGACCAGAACGGAATGCGTGCGCAAAAGCTCGTCAACGGATTCGCGTACATGGATTTCACCTACATCGGCGACAAGCTTATCAGCCAGAAGGATTACATCGGCAACACGACACTTGGATTTATTTACGACGCCATGGGCGAAATGATAGGCGTAAAATATGACGGCGAGACATATTTCTACATGCGCAACCTTCAGGGCGACGTCTGCGGCATTTACGACAGCGACGGCGACCTCATAGTTAAATACACATACGATGTTTGGGGCAAGCGTCTGAATGTTACCGACGCGAACGGGGTGTACATAAGCGACCTCACCAGCATTGCACACGTCAACCCCATAAGGTACCGCGGCTATTATTACGACAGCGAGTTTGAGTTCTACTATCTCCAGTCGAGGTACTACTGGCCGGCGATTGGAAGGTTCATCAGCGCGGACAGCTTGTTCATGGCGGGTGACGCGCTTGTCGGGACGAATATGTATGCTTATTGCTCCAATAATCCCGTGATGTATAGTGACCCGTCGGGGCATTCGAACGAGTTTAGTTTAGGTTTTGCAAAAACATTTAGAACACTTGGCATGATTGCAAGATTGTTTTTAAGTGGAAAATCCTTACTAAATATTTATTCATATGATGATTTGGTGATTAGATACAACGCATCTTTTAATGACATAGAGTGGCCAACCGGTAACGAACAAGTTGTAGACGATTATCCAAACTATCCATCTGGAGGGGAACATCACGGAACGGATTTTGGTGGTAATGAAGGTGATCCTATATATGCTGCGGTAGGGGGGCAGGTTATAACGGTAGTTAACAAATATGCTGGCTCAATGCGGGGCAGTACTGGAGATCCATCATTCGGTAATTACGTACTGATAAAGGATGCAAATGGCACCCTATACTACTACGCGCATATGGAGCTTGATAGCATTGTTGTACAAGAAGGGGAATATGTTATAGCTGGGCAACGTATTGGAGGAATGGGTATAACAGGAAACGCATATTGTATTCATCTTCATTATGCCGTGCGTGTAAACGGAGATTGGGTAAATCCAGCAGACTATTTACCTTCATAACAATATTGAAAGGGATGAAACCGAATGCAAATATATTCTAAAATGTTCATTTGCCTATCACTTGCTATAATTTGTTTGTCATCTGTTTTTCTGGTTTCTTGCGATAATACATTTTATGAACCCAACAATACAGAATCGACAACCCATAACAATGACATTTCAGAAAGTTTTACAGAATTTGAAACAAATGATTTTGAAAAAATAAGCTACAATCAAATAAAACAAGATAATCGTGTTGGAGTATTATCACGTTCATGCCAAATAGGACAATATATAATTTTCACTGATTTAGGCAAATATACAAATAAAGATGGCAACTACGATTTAATAAGGATGAGTAATGATGGCTCTGACCATCAGATCATTTATTCATCTGACAAATTTATCGGTAATGTACAAATTGTTGATGAAAATAAAATTGCTTTCTCCGTTTTAAGATTTGCTGAACCTGAACTCCTCGTTTATGATTATTACTATTATGATCTAAAGACCTCACAGGTGGAAGCGATTACTGAAAATCCAACGAATGATAAGAATGCTTATTTTACGAATCCTGTATGGGTAGATGGAAATATGCTTTTTGAAATGTATGTAAATAAAAAGGGCGATCAGTCCGAAAGTGTAAACAGTATAAAACATTACTTATATTGCAAAAATAAAAACAAAGGAGTCGTTTTACTAACAAAAGATCTGTCAGACTACTATATAAACAATAATCTGGTTTACTATATTGAAAATGGAGGTGACTTCTATCATATGTGCAACTTAAACGGTAGTGATATAAGAAGATCAGATATATCATCTAACCAAAGAATTTATGGTAATTACCTGATTGATTTTTCATCGGAAAAGCCTTTATTCACAAACAGCATTTCTAATACTCAAACACAAATGTCAATAAATCTTCCGATTTACAATGTTATTGGTTGGGACGATTCATATATGTACTTTAACCTTTACGATGGTATTTATCGTGTTGCATTTAAAGACAATGAAATTGAGCAGATTTCTGATAAGACGACAAGTGAACTTGATATCTATAGCAACTGTGTTATTTTTACAATAAATGAATCCAAGACCTCAGTTTCAGAATACAGACCTTATATAGCTTATTTTGGCAGTATTTTAAGTCAAAAGCTTTATTAATTTTTTTGTGTGTCATGGGGGGACGCGGTGCCGCGGGGATGCCACGGGATGCCATGTGACACGGTGCCACGGGGACGGTGCCACGGGGACGGTGCCACGGGGACGGTTAGCGTGAAAACAGTTTTATGCATTTCGACTTTCTTTGCATACCCAAACAAAGCCCCGAAAAACGGTTGAAAATCGAGGCAAAACGGTATAAAATAAGAAGGAACTACGTTCGGGCGACGGTATAGGGCTTCATGGCAATTACGGGGTCGTAGAAGGAATTGTTTTGAATCAAGTGATAGATTAATGTGAGGATTTTTCTTGACACGGCGATGATAGCTTTCTTTCTGCCAAGTTTCCCCTGATGAGACCAAAACCATTGTCCGAACGGGTTCTTTTTAGTTTTGACGGAAGCCCAGGCGACCTGACACAGAATGGATTGTAAGACAGGGGACGGAGTTGTGTCCTGCTCCCCTGTCTTGACCGACTATAACGGAACCGATTTAACCTACGACGCGGTCGGGAACATGACGGACTACGGCAACAACCTGCACTTTACATGGGACAA
>JAAYIT010000305.1 GCA_012523295.1 Porphyromonadaceae bacterium
CAATGGTCCCTGTGAAGCTGTCTGCCCACGCAGGAGTCATTCTTAAATTGTCACATATAAATAGCTACCCATTGGGTAACCGATTAAATATATCACGGCCCTGTTCTAAGCGCAAGGGTCTTTTTTGGTTTCCTCACAGATTCTTCTACAAGGTTAAGCGCTCAGGAATTTTACTACGAAATTCCTGTTTAGAGCTCTTATTTTGCCTTTAAACTTTTATTTTGCGATTGCTGTTTTGGTGAATTGACAAAAAAATGGTCTTCAGTGCCACAAAACTTTTATTTTTAGGTTTCATGTGTTACTGCTTAACTATTTCTCTAAGAACTAAAAGGATCATCTGAATCGCAATTCTTGACAGATTTAATAATTATTATTTCAATTTTTCTGATGTCCATTTACATAAATATCATGAATTGTAATATTTATACCGGTGCCCCATTCATTCCATATTCCAAAATACCCGAATTTTGGAGAGTAACAGTTGAACGTATCATGTTCAGCAGGATTCGAGCCTCCCGCTGAAAGAACTTCCGGACCATCAATCGCGTTCATAATTGAAAAAGGTTCTTCCGAACTATATAACATCAACTTTTCGCCAAATATTTTAGCAGTACCTTCGTCATACCCAATTGGAATTACCACAACAAAATACTTCGTTTCCCATTTTGCTCGTCGATCTGTGTTTCTTCTAACATCAGGATCGTTGTTCAGCCCAATTCGGTCCTCTAAGCATACTCCATTTTTGTCGCAGCTAACGGCCTTTTGCCAAGTGGTCGCACCAACAGTGAACTTCACATCTAAAGGTTCTTCCTTGTTTTGGCATGTAAAGAGGTAGAAAAAGTTTGATTCGTTGAAAAAGGCACCAGCCAGATCCTCAACGTAAGCGAAATCATCCGGTTTGTTAAGCGAGAAATATACAAGCAATTCTTCTATATTGATTTCGTTAACGTTATATGGGACATTTCCTTTGAATTTGATTGTGGTCTGATTTCCCCGCCAATCTGGGCAGCATTCAGGATCATCTGTATTCCATGTGAGACCATTCTCATTAATTTTGTAGTCGCCATTACTAATTGTAAAGTAATTTGTAACTACTCCATTGGACATCTCTGAAAAATCGAAATGAACTCTAACTTTATTGCCCCATTCTAAGACGGGGTTATAGGGGGATTTTTGAGTTGGTACTTGTGTCTCCGTTGGTGGTTTCATTGTCTCGGTTACAGGTGGTTCTGTAGGAACAGATACAGTTTCAGAGGGCTGAGTAACCGGTTCAGTTGTGTCAGAGGGGAGAACGGCAGAAGATGTCAGTGGTGTGTCAGTGGGTTTAACCTGTGCAGTCGGAACGCAACGTGGATCTAAAGCTATTAATGAACTAAATACACATACAAAAAGCACCATCGAAGGATAATTTTTTGGTATATATATCTCCATAGTTGTCTTATACCCCACTAGATACGCTACCACTGAGGATATCTGGGGGTTTTCCTCAAACAATGATCATGTAAAAGTGGTTTTTTCTTACAATGTTGAGTAATCTTCATGCTGCTGCAAAATTGAAAAACGTTAAGTAATACAAGTACGATTACATAGCCCCAAATTGCAAAATTAACCCAACCTACCATATTGCCGGCTACATATAAATTTTCTTTATCTTTTTCTAGAAAAATCGATAATTGAAGTATGTAAAGACCCGCACTCAAAATCACCGTAATTATGGTAAAGAACCATGAAAGGATCGAGAACAGTTTTCTTATTTCTTTTTCCTTTTGTTCTATCCCCTCAGAAAAATCTTTCTTTTCCTGTTCCAATGCCTCAAACAAAACGATTAATTGAGAAGCTAATGTGAAACCCAATAGAATTCCGATACCAGAAATCAAACCTTGAATAAATTCCATTTCTCCCTCCAAGGACTAAATAATTATCGAAAATTGTTTAATTAAATAAATTGAATGTTAATTTCCTTTGCGTTTTTTGTTACAACTCGACTTTAATTAATTTGCGTTTAAGATTAAGAATAATTGTATCATCGAACCGGGAAAAACTTGGAATTTAAATGGCTTCAATACAAACAAGAAACACTATCCGATATCAAGTCAGGATGGTAAATTGCCACATTCTCTTTGGAACAAAGAGTGTCCTAAACCAGAAAAAGACGAATGTGTTAAAAATCCAGATGCATTTCCCTAAGCAACGGTTCAGTTCCTAGATTATGGCCATTAATATCAAAGGGTAAAGTTTACTAAAGAGTGTGCCGTTGGGATAAACACGGTCACAGCCTGATGGTTAAAAGCCCATTCTTACTAAACTCATCCTCCTGTCCTCCAGAACAAGACTGAACAGCTTTTCAGTGTACAATTCCCTGCATGGTCTATAAACCTAACCTTGACATCCCTGATCTATATTCGCGCTTTGCCTCACCCATCTCCGAGATTGATTGTGGCGAAATCTGCCGGCAATATAACCCTTCG
>JAAYIT010000306.1 GCA_012523295.1 Porphyromonadaceae bacterium
GAGCGCTCGCCCGGGGGGAGGTGGAGGGTCGGGGAAGGGTCAGAGAAGGGATTTGTCAGGTATGGGTTCATTGTTTTGATGGAGGATGTGTCGGTCCCGGGCGGCGTTCATTTGCGACGGCGAGTGAGCGGAGCGAACACCGCTTGATATTGGGGGGGAAGGCGAACCGGTTCGCCGGGCGGGGACAAGGATCATGAGCGGAGCGAATACCGATGAATTCTGGAGCGTCAAGAGTTTGTTGACAAATAAGAATTTGCCTGGTGATTATTGTAAATGTGAAAATATGATTTGAATTATTAACTTTGTAACAAGCAGTTACTCGTTATAGATGTTTAAATATTATAATAATGTATAAATCAGAAGCTATCATTGTAAAATGTGATATTGGTCCTTTCCCGAGATCAATGCCAGAAGGTATGTTTGATCAAATGCCATCAGTTTCTGTGACACTTTCAGATGGTGAATCGTTTATTTTGTTTGAGTATTACCCGGATGAGATATCTTTTGTTGCATCAGAATTTATTGGACTTACAGTAGCCGAAGCCGAAAGTCTGAAAACTCAAAAAGAAATTAAATATATCCAATCGTAATTCAGATTTCCAGACTTACGCCAAAACGTTTTTCTGGATGGAATGTTCCGTTTTATTCACAAAAGACAGGATTAGTAAGCGACTGAATATTGTGTTGGGTTATTTAGCCACCTTCCTAAAATTGATAATATTCTGGTGATGATGATTAATTTTATAAGTATAGGGATAGCCAAAAGGATAAAGAGGTTTGTTGCTTTGAAATATGGCAATAGTACCTACAAACTCAAATCCAATTTCCTGCATCATTCTAACAACATCACCTTGTACACAGACTTCTTTTTTATCTACAGTAAAATCACTAATAATAATTGAGCAATACTTCTTATTATTGAGAACATTAAAGCATTTTGACATAATTGCTTTTAGAGATTCTAAAAAATCCTCATAAGACTTTTTATTTCCTAAGTCGTTTGGCATATCTGAATAATAGTCAATGCCTATCCTAGATCCATTTCTATACCCTTTTTGGCTTTCCTTTCGCAACCCAGCTCCTTTGTTTTGCAAAATATTGTGATACGGAGGAGAAGTAATAATGTAGTCTATATTAATAATATTATCCAGTAGATCTTTAGAATCACCTATATGATATTCATAGTGAGTAAATTCTTCAAATCCTTTCTTTGAAAGTCTTTCTTTCGCTAGTTCCTTATATCCGGAGTTAAGGTCAATACCAATTCCGTATCTTCCCATATAAGAAGAAGCCAACAATGATGTGGCACTGCCACAAAAAGGATCTAAAATGCGCATCCCTTTTTTAGAGAACAGACTAATGAGTTTTTGTATGTCTTTGATTAAAAAAGGTGCAGGGTGCTTAAATGCGTCTTTATCGTCAGCACACTTTTCACTAAACCAAAAACTGCATGTGAGCTTTAACCACTCTTTACCGGTAAGGTCATTTAATTTGTTTCTCTTATCGTATTTCCCCTCAATATCTTTTTTTACTTCCATTCATTAAGATCTTTTGTAAATAAATTAATGGTTACCACATTGGCTCTAGAATTGAGTGTCTTATCAACATCACTATATAAAATATACTTCCAATTGTGAGTTTTAAAACTTTCTCTAAATAGCGGGTCTGTAATTCGATTTAGCTCACTTTCTCTTTTGTCAGGAATAACCATTATTTTAAGAACATTATTTGGCAGATTTGAACCGCGTTGAATTCCTGATGTGAAATTCGTGGAATTTTCAACTTCAAAAATGATTTTAATATCATTACGCTGAAGCCATATCAAATCCATCATTTCTATTCTTTTTCTTACAGTACAATCTTCAACAACATCTTGTAATGAAGTTAAATCGCAATAATCAGACAATTTTTTATTTTTTATTGGTTCAGGTTGTTCTCTTTTGCCGACGAAACTATTAAAACCTAATTTTCCCCCGATACAAATAAGTTTGTATATAGTTGCTGTATGTTCTGTGAACGCTTTCTCAGTTACCTGCGCGTTATATAACCACCTTCCACCCGATTTTATTGCATGTTTTTGAAGCACACTTGTTATAGATTTAAGATCAGGCGTTAGGCCATTAGGGTAATCCTTATAAATGACAGCTAAGGCATCATCAAAAGTAATGCTTGTTCTTCTTCTTAATAAAGAAATTATACTTTCTTCGACACGTGCTGAAAGTTGTCTGTCAGGATATTTAATATACTCTTCAGGATTTACAAACCACCAAAATTTCCCAGCTTTACTTGAACTGTTTTCAGTATGTTTAAATATTACACCTATATTTTTATGCAATATTTGTTTAACATTTTCATCGAAATTTTCCAAATCAAAACCACCACTAGAAATTTCTGCCAATAGACCGTTAAACAAAAATTGAAAAGGTGTAGGTTCGTTTCTTAAAGCTAATATTTCAATAGCTTTATGTATTACAAAATATTCAAATTCCTCTTTCTCTGTTTTTAGTATTACTTCGGGAGATTTAATACATCTTATATAAAAATCAGTACCTGACGTTCCATAGGGGTTGGCTACATTTGATTCGCCAGTCCTACGGTTTTGTTGATGAATAACTTTCTCAATTTTAAAACCTGCTAACGTGATTGATTTCAAAAATGCGTTCCAAATAGGAATTTCTTTATTATGGAAAGTAAAAACTATTTTTCCATCGTCCTTTAGTACTTTTCTAAGATTTTTTAGAGCATTTGTAAATCTTTGTTGGTAAAGATCTATATCTAACACTCCTTTCTTAATAGTAATTTCTGCATTGTAATTAGGAACATATTTTGAATCAAGATTCTTAAGCCAGTTTAGCCAGATTGAAGATAAATCTAAATATTGTACTAAACCACCATAGGGAGGATCAGTCATTATAAAATCAATTGATTTATCTGGGATGTAGTCAGTAATTGTGTTTATATCAACAATACCATATTTTAAATCAAAGCCACTTAGCTTATGCTTATTTTTAAGGCTTTCGCTGACTCTTAGAGCTCTTGGGGTTTTCCCTAAATATCCATTCGCATTTTTTAGACAACTTTCTACAGATTGCTTTCCAAAACAATTACCTTCAAAAACCAGTAAAGGATTCATTTCCATTTTCCTACTTGCACATATATATGCAGATCTGCCCCAACTTGTTGAAAACTGTCGATTCGCACCCTCTCTTCTTGGAACACTCATTTTGGTAGTTAAGTGTAATGTCTGGACAAAACCAAATAGTAATTGTCTTTGAAGGTCCTGATCTTTTACCTTTTTTATTAAATCAAATATTTTTGATAAAACATATAGATTTCTCTTAGTCCATAAATTTGAAAAATTATTACCACCTATGCATCTTATGAAATTAGCACTAAATGACGGAGAATTAATAAATGGTTCATCAGGAAACCAGGTCTTAATTTTTATATTATTTTGTTCTATTGCTAATTTTTGGTCATTGCTATTTGGTACACTTATATATTTTTGATAACAAGGTGTTGAACTTCCTTTTGTTTCTTTGAGAAACTCTGAATCAGTATAAACTATACCTAATTCGTATAAACTTTCATTTTCCCATTTAAAACTTTGTACTATAGCCAATTCTTCAGTCATTCTTGATTTTGTGGAAAAATACTTAAGATAAATTTCATCATTTGCAACCTCACTTAAAATTTGCTTAACTGCCTTTTTGAATTTTTCAAAATCAAAGCTTGAAGTATATACTTCAATAAAAAAGGAAGTTAAAGGGTTTAAATCGAAGGTAATAGCTTTCCTGTTTACTTTTACTGCTTCAAAGCCACTTATACCACTTCCAGCAAAAGGATCTAAAAAAACACCATCAACAGGCGTGTAATTATCAATATACTCTCTCCATATATTATGAGGCTTTTTCCCCCAGTATTTCATTGCAGTATATAATGGTGGTCTGGGACCTTCTACCAAAGCAAAATCGATATCTGTCATTTTAGATCTAGTTTTCCTTGTTTAACATTTTTACTTTTAACACACATTGATTGTTCTTCTGCTATAGCAAACACTTTATCGGAGCATTTATATTTGTGGACTTCATTAACTAGAATTTCAGCTACAAACAAGGTCTTAAGTTCTTCAACATCTCTGTCAATAAAATCAGCAAGCATTTGAAGATTATTAAAAGGAAATTTTTTACGACCGTTCTCAATTTTACTTATGTCAGTCATTACGATTCCGATTACTTGGCCGAAATCACTTTGATTCATTTCTTTCTTTTTCCGTTCCTCCTTTAAGAACTCTCTAAAAGTTGCCATAAGTCAATCTTGCAAAATATTAGCTTGCCAGTTATCGGCAAATATACAATACTAAATTAATAAAAGTTAAAAAATGTGAGAATTATTCATTTGCAAATATGTTACACAATATCTACTTTATACAAAGATGGTGCTGCTTGGAATAGGATAAATAACTCTTCTGAAAACCTAGTTATATGCTTAATTTTAAAAAACCTACCGTTTTTATGTCCAGAAAAAGTGGTGGAAAATTATTTTGGGGACAAAAGGTTGTGAAAAAATATGGGATTGTAAAAACTTTGTGTGTCAATGAGTTATTTGGCCACATTTTTTTGTTTGGATGAGGGTATTGGTTTAATTTTGGGTGAACACTAAATTATTCAGGTTATGATTGAAGACACTCATTTAATGGTTTGGGC
>JAAYIT010000307.1 GCA_012523295.1 Porphyromonadaceae bacterium
CTGAAATTTATATTTCAGGCAAAGTTCAAGAAAAAATTCAAATCGAAAAATATAAAAATACTCTTGAAATCACTTATAGAAAGGAATTTCAGAGAATTAAAAAATTAAACAACCGGACACTAGTGATATGAAACAGCCATTTAAGAGAAGTCTTAAACCCAAGAGAATGGTTAATGGCGTGTTCCATACGACCTTAATGTAAAAAATAAAATATAACCGTATGAGATCAATTCAATTCAAGCTTGTCGTTGTTATTCTTATTATCAATGTTTTTAATGCTTTTTCTCAGACAAAACACAGGACATACAGAGAAAGTATCCCGCTGGATTCAATACGACTGAGTGATCCGGCAATTTTAGCTGACAAAAGCACGAAAATGTACTACATGACGGGGACTGGAGGTCTTTTGTGGAAAAGTAAAGATTTGAAAAAGTGGTCAGGACCATACGTTGTTATCCAAACTGATTCAACTTCTTGGATGGGAAAAAATCCGATGATCTGGGCAGCCGAATTGCATTATTACAATGGAAAGTATTACAATTTTGCTACTTTTACAAATCGGGATGTGAAGATTGATACCGTTCGAGGCAATGTTATTGAGCGGCGTGCTTGTCATATCTTGGTGAGTGATAAAGCCGAAGGACCCTACAGACCAATGAAAGACAAAGAATATCTTCCGGCAAATATGCCTACTCTGGATGGGACACTTTGGGTGGATAAAGACAAAAAACCGTATTTGGTTTATTGCTACGAATGGCTTCAAAACTGGAACGGAACGATTGAGAAAATAGAGCTTAAACCCGATTTAAGTGGTTCGATTGGAGAGTCAAAACTGCTTTTCCGCTCCAGCGACTCACCATGGAGCAGGGAGGTGGAAAATGGAGTTGTAAAGCCGAATAAAGTCACCGATGGCCCTTATTTGTTTGAAACGAAAAAAGGAAAATTAGGGATGATATGGACAAGCTGGATAGATAATGTATATACGCAGGGAGTTGCCTATTCACAAAGCGGTACGCTCGATGGACCCTGGATTCATGAAAAAGAACCGATTACACCACCAAACTTTGGGCATGGAATGTTATTTCAGACATTCGAAGGAAAATGGCTGATGTCAGTTCACAGCCATAAAGATATCAATGGCCGATATCACCGTGTACCACACCTTTTTGAAGTGGACTTGAGTGGCAAAAAAATGAAAGTAAAGGGAATCATGCCCTAAAAAGTTAAGACTTGTTCTTTAGAGTCTGAAATTTAATCCTATCGTCAATATGTTTTTATCTTGCTTGAAGTCAGGATTGCTCATGTTCAGGCTGTATCCATATTGGAGTTGTAGTTTTATTTTTTCCAATCCGCCGCGAAGTGTGATAGTTGGTTCAAGTAAAAAATTGTTTTTATTGTCAGTCAGATACTGCACCTGATCTACTCCTTCATAGGTTAAATTTCCATTGATTCCGCTAAAATTCAAAAAGGCAATTCTTGGGTTGAATGAAGCTGAGAAGTATTTATGCATGTATCCGATTCCGGGTTGAATTACTAATCGAAATGCTCGGGCAGAAATTTTTTCATTATTATCAGGAAATTGATTGTTCATACTCCCGAATGCTAAGAGACCATAGACATCAAAAAGTATATTCTCTTGAAATTCATTGAAATATCCTACACCCGCTTCGGCTAAAAACCCTGAACCGCCGTTACCGTTTTCTAAACTTTTTGGTGCATAGACAGATCCGCTTCCTATCACAGCTAAATTGTCTGTTATTCCGTATCCTCCATGCAATTCATACATACCGCCTTTTCCTGCTGCTGTGATACTTGATTCTCCTTTTTCGGAAATCATGGGTGTGTTAAGTGTATTCGCAGCGTAATACGTTGGGCTGCAAGCTACAATTATCAAAAAACAACTTGCAATAAATAGATTCTTCATAATGTGTAGTTTAATGTTAAATTCATTCCAACATTAAAAACAACAAAAGTTTGAATAATGTTCAAAGATTTTAGTAAATATAGTTTTTATTGCTTGATTATAAGCGTTGGAGAAGGTTTTTAGATGGTTTTAGTTTCAAAAAACAACCGCAAGCAGGTTCATGGAGCTTGCCAAAGTTGATTAAATTTACTCTAAACTTCGCTTATTATCTTCCATACGGCTTCCACCCATACATCCGCATCGTTCAGCGACGGTACGAAAACAAATTTCTCTCCGCCGGCTTTCATGAACATCTCGCGTGCTTGAATGTCGATATCATAAAGCGTTTCCATATTATCAACGGGAAATCCGGGAGAAATCACGGCCACTTTTTTCCATCCCAATTTGGGTAAACCGGAAATATCGGTATCTATAAAAGGTTTCAGCCAGTTTCTTCCGCGCTGCGAGGCATAGAACAACAACGTAAATTGCGATTCGATATTCAGTTTCTCGCAAAGGAGGTGGTTGGTTTTTTTTAACTGATACACATAATCGAATTTTTTTCCTTTTTTCCATGCCGCTTCCACTTGATTATTCGGAAGGCTGTGGTAGCTGAAAACTAATTTGTCAATGTCTTTCAGATAAGGTCGGGCGTGCTCCGTAAGTGCATCTATAAAAGCCGGATGGTCGAAATACGGCTCTATGATTTTTAATCGATACGAACGCGGACGTTTGTTAAACACCTTTCCGATTTCATCCATGGTGGTTTGTGTAGTCGATTGCGCGTAATGCGGAAACAGCGGAAATACTATAACTTCACGCAAATGCGGCGATTTCTTTTCTAAATTTTTTAATGCCCGACTGATATCGGGATTACCGAATCGCATGGCTATTTCTACAGGGATATTTTTCTTGTTTTCAAGCGATAAGGCAAGTTTTTGCATGAAATAGACGATGGGTGAAACTGTCGGCTCCTCTGTTCGCCAGATTTGTTTGTATTTTCCGAATGATTTTTTGGCTGATAGCGGCGCTATAATATTTCTGGCTAAAAATTTAGATAGCCATTCCGGTTTGCCGAAGATTAGCGGATCGGAAAGCATGTCGCCGATGAATTTCCTGACATCACTTTTCGTGCATGCTGCCGGAGAGCCAATATTTATCAATAAAATTCCTTTCATTCCGAGCAAATAATCAATTCGTTGTTTTGATTTATTCTTATTTCCTTTTTGCAGTCGCTTGTTACAATGACCGCTAATGTTCCGATTGTTGCCGAAGGTTAGTTTCCGTTGTATGGAATATTCCATTGGCGGGACGCGGTCTTGTCAAATCGAGACGAATCGGCCAAGTGGAGTAGGGGACGGAACGTAGTAATACACCTAAGCCGGATGAGCGTGAAAACCAAATCTTATGCGTTCGTTTTTTATGCATTTATTGGGTTGATTTTTATTTGCCCGCCAATTGCTTTTAACACTTTCATTTTAGTTGCAAATTGTGGTTTCGCACCGTCAGATAATGTTTTATATAAACTGGGTCTGCTTATTCCTGTTTCTTCGGCAATTTTAGTCATTCCTATTGCTTTTGCAATATTGCCGATTGCAACAATAAAATCAGAATCATCGCCTTCTTCTAATTCTGTGTTACAGGTAATTTTTACAATTTTTTAATAATTTCATCTATTCGAGTGTGTCTTTTGTTAATTTCTTCATCGTATTCCGAAGTTTCGTATATAATCGCTTTTGTTATTAATTTGTAGGCTTCAATTCTAAGTTTACTGTATTCAAGAAGTAATTTATTTTGTTTTTGAATTTCTTCAGGTATATTTTCAATACCGGAAATTCTGTTTAAAATATCGATGTTTTCTTCCCATTTTGGAATACCTGTTTTTTCTATAAAATATATAATTTCATGTTTTGGGCTGTATTCTAACATGTCAAATAATTTCATAGCTTCGGATTCGTTGTTCTCAAGTTTTTTTAGTTCAGCGTTATACGTGTCCACGTCCCAATCTACGGGTGCATTGTAAACATAAGCAATAATTCCTCCGGCAAGAACAACTGTACAAATTAATCCTATCCCTGTTGCTCTCCAATTAGAATAGAATTCTTTGTTTTCTTCTTTATGTTTTTTAAGTATTTGTCCATGTGTCTTTTCTACAATCAAGTAAATAATTCCTGTATAAACAGCAGGAATTAGAACATTCGGAATTTTATCTAAAATCGGTTCAGGAATCTGAAGGATACCATAAAACAGTAAAATTGTACTAACTATTCCAACAATTAAGGCTATTAATCCTTCTTTTTCTCTTCCAAGATTTAGTGAATTTTTTCGAATAAGAATTCCAGCGGCTAATGGTCCACCAAAATATGTCGCAATTGCAATTGCTCTCTGTGAATAAAGTTTAATTTTTTCGTCCATTTTCTAAAATATTTTACGGTGGTGTCGCCACTAAATTGCCTATAACGGAGCCGGACGGGCTGCAAAGTTACGAAATACTTGTCAGCCTGCCTGATGCACCGTCTAATGTGAGCGGTTCGTTGTTTTGTTATTTGAGTCTTTTCATTGCTTTGCTTGCAAGTAAAGATTTCATTTGCGTAATGGCTACTTTGTTGAGTTGTAAAAGTCTTTCGTTTTGCGGTAAGCCTTGTCGGATTAGTAAAGCGTTCACGCTCTCCATGTTACTCAACACGACAAGTTGTTCCAATGTGGCGTAATCTCGAATGTTTCCTGTTTTATCGGAGTTACTCTCTCGCCATTCTTTTGCCGTAATGCCGAAAAGGGCAACATTCAGCAAATCGGCTTCGTTGGCGTAAACAAAATTTGACTGTTGCTTTGTCACTTCCTGCGGAATAAGATTCTCTTTGATTGCGTCTGTGTGGATTTGGTAGTTCACTTTGGCAAGGGTACGTTGCAGATTCCAATCTAATTTTAGACGGTTAGTTTCGTCATCTTTAAGTCGTTGAAATTCCTTAACCAGGTAGATTTGAAATTCGGGGCTTAACCACATTGCAAAGTGAAATGCAATGTCTTTATGCGCGTACGTTCCGCCATATCGTCCTGCTTTTACAATCATTCCTATGGCTTTTGTTCGATCAATCCATTGCCCAACAGACATTATAAATCTGTTCGTACCGGCTTCCTGACCAATTACCCCGAATTCGGGGTAATTAAAATCGGGGTTATTTACTCTTTCCCAAACACCAAGATATTCTATCGTGTTTTTATTGGTTATCCATTTGCCTATTAGCCCACTACCTTCCCGAAAATTAACGGTCATATCCGTAAGGCTAATGTAATCAATGTTCTGTTGACTGATAACCGAAATTTCGATCTCTTTTACTTGTAGAATCCTCCCTTTCGCCATAAAAATCTTTGAATATTAGAGTTTATATAGAAGTCGTCTTGACTTATTAATAATCTGTTCTGTTTGGTTGTTTTAGGCCTCAGAGAAGCCTATTATTTGTAGCAAAATTAATGTTTTTTAGGTACGAACCCAATTTTGGGGTCGAATATTTAATGCTGAAATTAGCTGCGAATATTAAATTCCGCTGGGATTTTCCTTAGAAATCAAAACTCAAGATAACTTCATGACTTAGTTTATTATTGCTCTTATAATTAGTGAATTGTTGATTTTTAAATAGCTGTCAATTAGCGCTATATATTCTTACTTATATAACTTTCTAATGCGTGCTCAGCCATTTCCGTCAAAGAGATACAATCTTCATTGTTTGTATTGGTTACAGCTATTTCTGTATTTGAAACAATTATCTTTGAAATTGTTTTTGCCAAATTTTACATTCTGTTTTTTTATCCGCGGTTAGCACCCTCTATCACCGTTTGTTGTAAGGGGTGTGTAGATAGGACTATCCGTAAAGTTCTTCAAGTTCTAATTTCTTTATTCGTGAACGAATTGCACCCGTTGTCCGTCCAAGGTGTTTAGCTATATCTTTGACATTCACTCCTTCACAATACATTACGGTTAATTCATCATCTTGTAGTGTTGTCCAAGGTTTGTAAGCTTCTGTGTGTTTTGCTCTTATTTTTTCTAATGAATATGCTTTTTCTGTATCTTCTGAAACGTGTTTGACTTTTGATTGCTGTTTTTGTTCTGTTTCGTTATTGTTTTTGTTTTCATGAGCAGTTTTCATAACGTGTATTTCTTCCGAAGGCTTATAATCGACAGGGATTAATGGCGCCGGAATGTAAAGACTGCTTCTTGCTCTTGTAACGGCGACATATAAAAGGTTTATTTCTTCGTTTAATTTAGTATAATCGACAATTTTATTTTCGTCATTTACCAAATTTGCCAATTTTTCTTCTGTGATAAAGTCATTTGCAAGCTGAATACTGTCGTATTCCATACCTTTACATCGGTGCACGGTTGAGAAAATTATTTCAGCTTTTTCTTTCTCATCGTCTTTTACATGCTTTTTTTTAAGCTCTTTAATAATTTGTGGAATTTTATTACCGTATTCTTTTACAATTTCCACCAACATTCCGAGTTGAAGGTCTTCGGTTTTTTGAATGTATTCTTCAAGCTCTTCGATGTTTTTCATTCCTTTTATAAGCTTGTCTTTGATTAACTTACGTTTTGAGTTAAACAAATTCAACACATCAAAAAGAGACGCTCCTTCATCTGCATAAAAATACGAGTTGATATTCCCTTCAAAATAAACACTTTTTACTTTTCGTCCTGTCACATAATCTATTGCTTTCGATAATAAGGCTAAGTTTGTTCGAGCAACGACAGCTTTTGATTTTACGGTTTTAGGAGTACCTTTCCCTATTATTTCAAAAGCGGATTCATTTCCGATTATTTTTTTCCAATGCAAAATATTGACTGCCAAGTCGGCAATGTTTTGACTGAATCTGAAACTTGTGGAAAGTTTCATGGGTTTGAAATCGGATTTTTCAAGTGAATTTACGGCATACCGCCAACTGTAGATTTGCTGGTGTGTATCGCCGACAATTACTTTTGTAGCTTTTTGCTTAAAAAACACATCGAGCATTACGGCTGAAGCGTCTTGTCCTTCATCGAAAAGTATGTAATCGTAGTGCAGTTGAGGATTGGAAAGTTGAAACTTTTTGAGATAAAAATCATGTGTGATTTCTATTTCTCCGCTATCCATTTTACTTAGAAATTCTCTGGTTTTTCTTTCAATGTAGTTGTAATACTTTGAAACTAAGGCTTCGGCTTTGGGCTCTGTTACGGTATTAAGATAATTGAGCTCTTGAACTTTTAGCTTGTCATTATTACAAAAATAAGAAACAAATTTATTTATGTGATTGGCAATAACATACTCGATATGCTTTTCCCCGCTTCCCTTTATTTTAAGTATTTCGGCAACTTCGTGCGTCTTATATCCTTGCCCCCTTACTTTGTAGTTGGCGCCACGTACAATATGGCGAAAAGCCAAAGAATGAGCGGTTTCTACAGCAACGTTGTGTAATCCTTTTTCCGCGAATTTCTTTTTAGCCTCGAGTTTAACCGATTTGTTGAATGCGAGATAAAGGAACTTATTCGTTTTTGGTCTTGCTTGAGCGTATTCAACAATAGTCGTAGTTTTCCCCGAGCCAGCAACTGCATTAATTTTAATGTTACCTGTCGAGTTGATTATTTCACATTGTTCGTTTGTTAAATTCATTGTCAATGTTTCAAATTACCACGTAGTATTGTCGGCAAAGCCCATGTTAGCGGTTCGGCTTTCTATTCTTCGTTGTTTCCCTGTTTTCTCCTGTATCAAGCATAACAACATGTCCTCGATTGTAAAAAGTGTTTATAATTTTTTTAATTAAAGACATTTTTTACTTCTTTCCTCGATACAAAAATTCTGTTAGAGAAGTTTTACTCCAACTGCTTTTCCAAATTGGTTGAATAGGCGTAATCTGTGTAACAGGTCTTATTGGTGTAGTTTTTTGTATGCCTTTAATTCTTTCAATTTTTGTAATCATATTTATCGCACCTTTTCTTGCACCCACAGCATAACCTTTTTTGTCATAAATTATACCGTCTTCATACCAACCCAAGAAACTACCATTAAAACCAAATACACATAAGTCGCTACCGTCTTTTTCAATAAATGCGACAGGAGTTCCGTCCCACATAAAAATAGTTGCGTCTTCATCATAGTCGATATAAGCCCTTGCTTCTCCGTCATTGTCATAAAGCGATACTTGCTGTGCGGATAGTGTTGATACTGTTAATATCGTTAGAATTAAGAATAATAACCTTTTCATTTTCAATAATTTTTAAATGTTTACTCTTTTCGGTTTTCAGCATTCCCGACTGCGTTTTTATTGTTAAGCTGACCACCAACGTCCGGCGGCTTTGCGTTCAGGCGGGTATCCGTTGCACGGAATGTTCCATTTGCTGGACGGAAGTCCCTGTAAACCGAGACGAACGCACGCGCGGGCGACGAAACTCCGCACATCCGCGTTACACCGCCTGAAGCTAAAACTGTGTTAGCGATCGTTCTTTACTATAAAGCCTTGAATAATTTTATCTCGTAATATATAGCCACCATTGCCAGCAAAATAAATATGCAAACTTTTGTTATCAACGCTTGTATTGGCAATGCGATTCCGAAATGCATCTGAAATAAAGTTTGTATCGGAACCATAAATCCTACAAATATGCAAATTGTCAATATTATCCCCAGTAATATATAACCCAAGTTACTCTTGATACTTAACAAGTAAAGACAAATAAAACATAATGGAGATATTATTCCCATATCCAACACGTACGTAATTTGTGTCGTATAAACTTCAATTAATTCTAATGGGCGACCATTGGCAAGTGACCCAATAATATCGGGCAACCATGCTACAAATAAAGAAATTCCTGAAACAATTAGAAATATTTTTATCCCCTTTTGAGGGATAGTGATATTGTTCTTGAGTCGAATTTGACCTATTCCGATAATTAATCCAAAGAAACTTAATCCGAATAAAGCTATATAAACCAAATGTAGCGCGTTGTATGTGATGCCGAACGCGATACTTGTTGAGTAGTAAGTAAATATGGAAAGAATGGAGGTTAAAAACAATTTTGTACGTGTAATGTCTCGTTTATAATCCAATAGCGAAGAAATTATTAATAAAGGAACACCAATAAACAGTATCGTAAAATCTGTTCCCTTAAATATCGGAGCCATAAAAAAAGAATCATGCTTGTATAATCCGTTTCCAAAGATTTTTACAGAATCGCCGTATTGATTGACAAATATATGTGCTTCACCGGCATCAGAGTAAAACAATCCAATTGAAGTTGCAACTACTGAAAGGATTATTATTAAAACTGATATTATGTGTAATGTGTGTTTCGTCTTTGCTTTTTTATTCTGATTAATGTCAGTTTCCGTCTTTGAAATCATCTCTTTTTAAGCTAATAGATTTTTGGTCAGTACGTGAAATTATTTTTATGCATAAAAATGGGGAATATCAGCTAATACGATGTTAGGTCGCGTAATTTATTGTATCTCAAATTGTTTCTTTTCTCTTTTTATAAATGTTTTTAAATCAGTCGGTTTTTTACCCGTTAATTGTTCGTAAAAAAATGATAGTTTTGGTTCTTTCTGAAATCGAGGTAGAAAGTGAAGTAAGATCATTACTATAATCATTCCTTTCGCCATTCCTTCTCGCTTTTTAATCCAAAAAAAACTGAACGGATTAACATTTCTATATTTTATCGGATTGTCAATTGATTTGTTAATCAGCTCTGTCACTTTTTCAAAACTTTCGTTTTCCAATCCGGTTATTTCAATCGCTTTATTTTTATAATCTCCGAACTTATCTAACAGGATTGCTCCAACCTCTCCAATATTCTCTATGTCTATCCAGTTGAATTTTGCTTTTCCTGCTGGAAGAATAATTTCACGTTTCGTTTTAATATCTCCAATCAGCGTCGTGGTCAAGTTTTGCATGAAATAACTTGGACGAAGGAAAATGAAATCCAATCCATTTTCAATTAGTAATCGCTCTATTTTGTTGTGAGGAATCACGCTACTTTTCTCTGCCCCTTGAACTGATAAAAAAACTACTTGATTTATACCATTTTCTTTAAATTTTAAGATCAAAGGTTTAAAAAATGTATCAATATCCGAAATATGCGGTGGTCGCAATAAGAACACCGTGTCGATTCCTTTTAAAGCATTGTCAAATGTGTCAAAGTCCTCGAAGTCAAAATGTGTGTAGCTTAAATTGGAGAAGTCCTTAAATGTTATTTTTGCTTTCTCAATATTTCGGACACCTGCTATAATTCTATTTGAAGGCGCAATCTTTGTTAGAAATCGAATAATTTCAAATCCGATGTTTCCGGTAGCTCCTGTTATCAGTATATTACTCATTTGCTATGTCCTTTTTTTATTTCTCATTTCAGACGATTTATTGTGCATAGTTGTCAGCGCTTTTATTTTAGTCTGTCCGGTTCAATTTGTTTGTTTTTGTTTCGGGTGTGGTTCTACACTTACCATCAACACACAAATGTACGTACTTTTTCTTAAAAAACAACATATTTTGTTAAATCCTTTAGTTGGTTGTGTAATTGACTGATATCAAATTATTTAACGTTTGGTTAAAGTGCGTATTATAGGCGTTTTATATATATAAAAACATTGCTGATCGACAAAAATATTTACACATAATATATGTTTCTGATACACAGCGATATATAGTTTACAATCAACTTATGAGGTAGCTTTTTTTAACTTCGTAGAAGTTTACTTTGCATAATCCGCCAAAGGTCGGACAAACTCCCCAATTTTAATTGGGATGAAGATCTCTAAGTTAGTAATCAAACACTGAAAGTGTTTCCCGGCACTTGTTTTTGGGGAAACTCCTACAGAGTTTTGCCATATATTTTACCTTTCACCCCCAGATAAATCTGGGGGTTATTGTAGGAATTGCCCTACAGACAATCTTTAGTCGGTCAATAGTGATTTCTAATGAAATTTGTTAAAGTATCAACATCTTAACAAACATTATTTTTACGCACCTATGGATTTTAAAGATAAGCGGTTTAATTTCAAACCCGATGAGCATGCTGGGAAGAAGGTTTTTTGGATACGATATGTGAAAAATGGTGCCGCGTAAAAGTGCAGGGATTTTGAATAAAAACTTCTAAAAGCATTGCAGTAAGTTTGCAATTACAGCGTCAATGAAAAATAAAGCAAAAATTCATTTGTTTTTTTGAATTGACTGAATCAAAAAAAAGACCACCCTTCCGAGCAGTCTTTAATTCGTAATAATTCATGTAAACACGTAATTATCAAAAGGTTAGCGCCTCTTTCAAAATCTTTTCTACTTCTTTATTAATTGAGACAGCAAAATCATCAATTGATTGAGAATATTGTTCGCCGCCACCTTGCTTGCGTACGTTTACTTCACCGTTTTCGGCTTCTTTTTCACCTACGATTAGCATGTACGGAATCCGTTTTAATTCATTGTCTCGGATTTTCCGGCCTACTTTTTCATTTCGGTCATCGACAGAAACTCGAATGTCCCGAGCATCTAATTTCTTCGCTACTTCGTTGGCATAATCGTTGTATTTCTCACTGACAGGAAGAATAACAACCTGCTCCGGAGTAAGCCAAAGCGGGAATTTTCCGGCAGTGTGTTCAATCAAAACAGCCACAAAACGTTCCATAGAACCAAACGGAGCACGGTGAATCATCACAGGTCGGTGCTTTTGATTATCCTCACCGGTATATTCAAGTTCAAATCTTTCCGGTAGGTTGTAGTCCACCTGTATAGTTCCTAATTGCCACTTCCTACCAATGGCATCACGCACCATAAAGTCAAGTTTAGGACCGTAGAATGCAGCTTCACCTAATTCTACTTTTGCTTTCAGCCCTTTTTCTTCACAGGCTTCTACGATGGACTGTTCGGCTTTTTCCCAGTTCTCATCGCTGCCGATGTATTTTTCTTTGTTTTCCGGGTCACGAAGCGATATTTGTACTTCCACATTTGTAAAATCAAGTGCTTTGAAAATAATATTGATAATATCCATTACTTTCAGAAACTCGTTTTTCACCTGATCCGGACGACAGAAAATATGCGCATCATCCTGAGTAAACGAACGCACTCGTGTAAGTCCGTGAAGCTCACCGCTTTGCTCATACCTGTAAACCGTTCCGAATTCAGCCATTCGAACAGGCAAGTCTTTGTACGAACGAGGTTTGTGTTTGTAAATCTCGCAGTGATGCGGACAGTTCATCGGCTTCAGCAGATATTCTTCGCCTTCTTCCGGAGTATGAATCGGCTGGAAAGAGTCCTGACCGTATTTTGCGTAGTGACCGGAAGTAATATACAGCAGCTTATTTCCGATATGTGGTGTGATAACTTGCTGATATTCGTATTTTCGTTGGATTTTTTTCAGGAAATCCTCCAATCTCAACCGAAGCGCAGTCCCTTTTGGAAGCCACATGGGCAAGCCTTTTCCTACAGTTTCGGAGAACATGAATAGTTCCAATTCTTTCCCGATTTTGCGGTGGTCTCGTTTTTTGGCTTCTTCAAGCATCACAAGATATTCATCTAACATTTTTTTCTTTGGGAAAGTGATGCCGTAAATGCGGGTAAGCTGTTTACGTTTTTCATCGCCGCGCCAGTATGCACCGGCAACACTTAGCATTTTAATGGCTTTGATTTCACCGGTATTTCTCAAGTGCGGTCCTCGACAAAGATCGGTGAAGTTACCTTGCGTATAAAGCGTGATTGTGCCGTCTTCCAAGTCGGAGATTAATTCAGTTTTGTATTCATCGCCTTTTTCTTCAAAAAGTTTCAAAGCATCAGTTTTCGATATGTCTTGGCGTACAATATCTTCTTTCAAAGCTGCCAATTCTATCATTTTCTTCTCTATGTTCTGCAAGTCGCTTTCTTTGATTACGGCTGTTCCGGGATCCACATCATAGTAGAAGCCATTTTCAATAGCCGGACCGATCCCGAATTTTATTCCGGGATAAAGTTCTTGAAGCGCTTCGGCCATGAGGTGCGCCGAACTGTGCCAGTACGCATGTTTACCTTCTTCATCGTCCCATTTATAGAGCACAATGGATGAGTCGCTATTGATAGGGCGGGAGAGATCCCAAGTGTCTCCGTTAACTCCAATGGATAGTACTTCCTGAGCTAATCTGGGGCTGATGCTTTCTGCAATTTCCTGACCGGTGACACCGTTTTCGTATTGACGGACATTGCCGTCGGGGAATGTAATGTTAATCATAATTTTTACCTTACAAATGGTTTTTAAAATTTGAGTGCAAAGGTACGGAAATAAAATTAGAAATTGGTACTTCGGTAAAATCAGAAATCAAAATTGAAAAAGAAGAGGGGTGCTGGAAGTATGATGTTGGATGCTGGATGTAGGGTGTCATGTCCTGAAATAGGTTTACACCTAAGAAAGGAAAAACCATGACAAAAAACGAAACAGTTTAATATTTCGATTTTTCTGTTGGCTCTACCAAGCTTTCGCTGAGAAGACAGTCCAATTACTTATGATTATTTTTACAATTTTGAAAAGCCTTTGGGACAATCGGCTTCCAGCCGATTGATTGATAAATTCAAACGTTTAACACTCACAATCCAACTGTCAGAAGTGTAAGTGGCTCAAGAGAAGTTTTTGTTCTGTCTTTTGGTGAATAATTATAAAAATTTATTTATTTAGGGGCTATGACCTGTCTGCCACAGGCTGGCATTCTTGTCTGACTTTTTTCTAAAAATCTATTTTCAATTTACATAATTCATTTCTTGCAGCTATCAAAACTCAAAACTAATGAACTAATCATTATACTGATCAAGATAGACTAAATCGTTAAATTCTCGATACAAATCGATTGTTTCTTTAGTGAGGATATCAAGAGGAAGGATATTTGCAACCATTACGGGCATTTTGAAAATTAAGTGTTCTAATAAAAATTTCATAGCCAGATATCCTTGTCGCTCCGGTTTTTGACCTATCAGGAAATCGATAATACCATTTTTTAGTGATTTGATATTCTCATTTGTCAAGTCAACACAAACAAGTTTTATGTTATCTATTTTCTTCTTATTCAGGTAGTTGGCTATTACATTTCCACGAGAATTAAGTACCACAATTCCTCCGATATCTTTGTTTTCCTCAAAGAATTCATCAAACATACCCTCGTTTTTTTCGGGTTCCGTGGCTGAAAAAGGTATTTTGTGGATTTTACTTTGCAATTTGTTTTCAACTAAATAATCCTGAAAACCACTTTTTCTTAAAATCGTTGAGTTAGCACTTTCATTTCCTACCCGCATAGCCTGCATAATTCCGATATCCTTCTTACCGCTTTTCATTATAGAATTAATCAGTTTACACATCAAGTAGCCTGATATATAATGATTTGCAGAAAAATAGGCGATAGGAGATGTCTGATCTACATCCGAATCTACAAAAACATATGGAATTCCTTTTTCGGTGAGTTGGCTGCAAAACACTTGAGTTTCCTTTTGAAAAATCGGTCCGATAATAACAGCGTCATATTCCAATTTCAATGCTTTTGAGTAAACCTCCTTGCAATTAAACACATCGTACTGGTTGTATGTCAATTTTTTGCAGCTTACATTGATATTTTCAAACTCATCCAATGCTCTCAAAACTCCGGTATATATGCTGCCCCAATACTCTCCTTCAACAAATTTAGGTGAAACAAACAGAATATCGTATTTCTTTTTGAGTGAAATGCTTGACATATGAATATTAGGTCTGTAATTCACCTCTTTCAATACTTTTTCCACTGCTTCCCGGCTTTTTTTGGATACATTTCCTCTATTATGTACTATTCTGTCCACTGTTCCGGCAGAAACACCTGCTAATTTTGCAATATCCTTTATTCTGACTCTTTTCTGCGTTGCCATACTTAATGTTTTATAATTTTCACAAAATTACAAACTAATTTTTGAATTATCCAATTCGTTTTGAAATAAAGAATGTATAGTGACTAATAAAATTCTTTTTCATTTACTACTTAAAATGAATTCTGTGAATAGACTTAATTTTTCTAATTTTAGTTCTTAGCTTCGAAAACGCAACCTATTCTAATCTCTTTCATTGGCTCAAATCAACGATAAATCCATCGCCAACGCATATAATAGCAGAATAGAAACATCAACTTATTTATGATTGTGTAAATAGTTGCGAGAAAACTAAAATTCGATAATTAACTTTATTTAAGTTTTAATTGCATGCAAATGAAAATATAAATTGTATTTTTGCACTGTTATTGTGTACGTGCACAGTTATTTTTGAAATCAAATAAAATCAAATATCATATCAAATATATCAAAAATAATTGCTATTGGTTTGATGACAATACAATAAAAAAACAAATCATTGTTTTGTACGAACACAAAATTTTATTATTTCTACATTCTATATTTTAGATTTTTTTTTGAATATACCGTGAAAAAACATTTTATACTAACCTGCTTATTCATTGTTTTTGCTTTCTTGTCCCATAGTCAAACACCGGCTTTTCCCGGTGCGGAAGGCCATGGCAGATTTACCTCCGGTGGGAGAGCAGGTACTGTTTATTTTGTCACAAGTCTGGATGATACCAATACCGGGAATTTAACTACTCGTGAAGGTACCTTACGTTGGTGTTTGGCGCGTCCGGGTGCGAAGACAATATTATTTAATGTAAGCGGTACTATCGTTCTTAATTCACAACTAAATATTACGGTTCCAAATGTGACAATCGCGGGGCAATCGGCTCCGGGTGACGGGATTTGTATTGCTGGTTTTCCGGTTACGGTCTCTACGAGTAATGTTATCATCCGATTCATTCGTTTCCGAATGGGTGATGCCCGGAATATAAATAGCGATGGCGCTGATGCGTTTGGAATGCGAAGACATAAGAACGTGATAATCGATCACTGCTCAATGAGCTGGAGTACAGATGAATGCGTATCGATATATGAGAATGAAAATACAACTCTTCAATGGTGTATAATTTCAGAAAGCCTTCGATTGTCCGGACACTCAAAAGGCCCGCACGGATATGGTGGAATATGGGGTGGTAAAAATGCAAGTTTTCATCATAACTTGATGGCACATAATGACAGTCGGACTCCAAGATTCGGGCCGGGAGTCAACACGCAATTAAATGAATACACAGAAATGAAAAACTGTGTGATCTATAACTGGAGTGGAAATGGATGCTACGGCGCTGAGGCTATGAATGTAAATATTGTCAACAATTATTATAAGCCGGGACCTGCAACTCCTACTGGGAGCAAACGAGGAAGAATAATTGCCATAGATAAAAAGAAAAATTTGTCAACAACTGATGGATTTTACCCGATTAATAATAAATGGGGTAAGTTTTATATAGCAGGAAATGTGGTTGACCCTAATACGAGCACATCTTCGACTGATAAAACGCACTGCATTAATGCGACAAATGATAATTGGACCTATGGAGTTTATAATCAAATCGGATCGGGTTATGGGATTACGGCAGCTGAAAAGTCAGCCTTGAAATCAGATAATCCGCTTTTTGATTCGGGTGAAATTACAACGCACACAGCAGAAAAAGCATATGAAAAAGTATTACTTTACGCAGGTGCGAGCTTGGTACGCGATACGCATGATCAAAGGATTGTATCTGAAACCAGCACAGGAACTGCCGCGTTCAAAGGTCTTTCGCCATATAATGGCTTGGGAACTGTAACATATCCGGCCGGAACCGTAATTGGAAATACTACATTGACTACTACGACGACGATTGACTGGAAAAGCACATCACATCCCAAATGGGGAATTATTGACAGCCAAAATGATATTCGACCTGCTGATGCTCCTGAAAATTGGTCGCCTTGGCCAACCCTGAATCAGGGTGAACTGAAAGCTGACTCAAATAAAGATGGAATTCCTGATGGTTGGATGGAAACAAACTATCCCGGCAAAACCTCAACGGATTTAAATGAGGAAGGTTACACCTATTTAGAGGTCTATTTGAATAGTCTCGTTGAACATATTATTGTGGAGCAAAATAAGGATGCGATTTTATCCTCGGTCAAGTCGAATCGAATTAATCCTTCAGAAATTTCCATTTATTTTAATTCAAATACGGATAAGCTATTTGTAAAATCGGCAGAGAAAATAGATTTAATAGAAATTTACGGAACAGCCGGAAATCTTTTGTTAAGCCATAGAATTTCTGAATTTTCAAAAGAATTCGATATTTCATCGTTGAGAAATGGAGTTTATATTGTACGTGTTTTGGTCAAAAATCAGACACAATCAGGAATTGAGAAAGTAATAAAAATATAATTATGTAAATTAAAAATTAATCTTAATTAAAAATGCAAAAAAACAAAATGAAACTTAAGAGTCTTCTGCTTTTTTCGGTAATGTTTATGCTGAGCATGAGCATGTTTGCTCAGCAAAGGAACGTGACCGGAACTGTAATAGACTCAGAAGGAGAGTCGATTATTGGGGCAACGGTTCAAGTAAAAGGAACTTCAAATGCTACCATTACAAACTTTGATGGACAGTTTACACTGACTGCACCGACAACTGCCAACATGTTAGAAGTGAGATATGTAGGCTTTAAATCAAAGGAAGTACCCATTACACCAGGTTCGATGATGATTGTGCTGGAGGAGGATGTGACAGCTTTGGATGAGATGGTGGTAATTGGTTACGGATCTGTAAAAAAACGGGATTTGACCGGTTCGGTATCTTCACTGAAATCTGATGCTATTATTCAAGTTCCTGTAGCAAATGTGGTAGAAGCAATGTCTGGTCGTATGGCCGGTGTTCGTGTTACGACAGCCGACGGTTCTCCAGATGCTGATATACAGATTCGTGTACGTGGAGGCGGTTCGATTACTCAAGATAACTCACCACTTTACATTGTAGATGGTTTCCCGGTGAGCAGTTTTAGTGATATTCCGGCAGGAGATATTGAAAGTATCGAAGTATTGAAAGATGCATCTTCTACCGCTATTTATGGTGCTCAGGGTGCGAATGGAGTGGTTTTGATTACAACAAAAAGAGCAAAAGCAGGAAAAGTACAAGTAACCTACAACGGTTATGTACAAAACAAAAGATTGGCAAAAAGATTGGACGTGCTCGACCCATACGAGTATGTAAAGTTACAATATGAAATCGCCAGCTTCAATAATGATATTACCGGATTTACAAATAGGTTCGGTGTATTCGATGATATGGATCTATACAAATATCAAAAAGGAGTTGATTGGCAAAAAGACATGTTCGGAAGTAATGTGCTTTCACAGCAACATAACGTTAGCCTTACAGGTGGAAATGATAAAACCCGTTATTTGATCAGTGGAACTTATAACTTTGATGGTGGACTTATGCCTTATACTGACTTTAGCCGGTATAACCTGAGTTTCAAATTGGAACAAGAAATCTCAAAAGCATTAAAATTCTCAATGACTGCTCGTACTACGGATACTGAAACGAATGGTGACGGTTCTGCAGGAGGCACAAACAAAGTGAGATCTTTTGAAGCCGTAACACGCGGACCGGTAAAAGGATTGCAAGATTTTGTAGAAGTTGATCCGGGTTCGATGACTGAGGAAGAATATGAACAATGGATTCAGGCAAACAGATCGCTTGCCGACAGAGCTCATGACTACTGGAGAAGAAGAAATAACCGCACATTCTATTATGATGCTGCTTTGGATTGGAAAATTATTGAAGGATTATCCTATCGCTTAGAAGGAGGATACGGATATGGTTTCAATGAAAATAAGAGGTATTTTGGAAAGACTACTCAAAACGCGATTAATGAAGATGGAAGACCATTAATAAACTGGCAAAAACAAAACACAAAGCGCTGGAGATTAGCTAACATCGTTAATTATGAATTGTCGCTTCAGGATACGAACCGATTCAATTTTATGCTTGGCCAGGAAGTTACTTCATCAGTTAGTGATCACAACTATATGGTTGCAAAAGGATTTAGTGAAGACCTTTCTCCGGATAAAATCTTCGCAAATATCGGATTAGGTGATGGAGGTAGAGAAATAAGCAGTGGATTGAATGAAGCAAATAATATGTCTTCGTTCTTTGGTCGTGTCGGATATAATTATTTAGATCGATATCTGGCTACACTGACATTGCGTGCCGATGGCTCATCCAAGTTCGGACCGGGCAATAAGTGGGGATATTTCCCTTCAGCGGCTTTGGCTTGGCGTATTTCAGAAGAGCCGTTTATGGCTGATTATAAGGGCTATATCAGTGATTTGAAATTACGTGTAAGCTATGGTGAAGCCGGGAATAACCGAATATCATCCGGATTGTATAAGTTAGATTATGCTATCTCTTCTTCCGGTACATATGCTATTGGCGACAAGCCAAATAACTACTATAAACCCAGAAACAATCAGCTCCCGAACCCGGTAATTACATGGGAGTCATTAGTAACTAAGAACATAGGTTTGGATTTTGGAGTCTTTAATCAGCGAGTTTCCGGTACAATTGAATATTACTGGAATACTTCAAGTGATTTGTTGCTTGACGTAAAAATTACAGCTCCGGGTTATTCGAGCATGATGAAAAACATTGGACAAACTACCAATAGAGGACTAGAAATATCATTAAACGGAAATATTGCAAACAGCAAAAACTTTACATTAAACTCTAACTTTAACATTGGATTTAACAAGTCAAATGTTGATGCCTTAGATAGTGAAGGGAATTTCTTGCCGTTCAGAACAGGCTGGGCAAGTACAGACTTAAGAGGTGTGGATGAATATGAAGTACGTGTAGGTCAGCCATTGGGAATTATTTATGGATGGATTACCGACGGATATTACACAACTTCCGATTTCTCAGGATATGAAGGAGGAAAATACATTGTTGCACTTGATGAAAACGGAATTCCGGTTGCACCGACTACCGCGTTAAATTCAGGAAGAATCGGAATGCGTCCGGGAACAATTAAATTCAAAGATATTAGCGGTCCTGACGGAGTTCCTGATGGAGTGGTTGACGATTATGACCGTACAGTAATTGGAAACGCGAATGCGAAGTTTGCCGGAGGATTTGGTTTTGACGGTACATTCTTGAAGAATTTTGACTATGCTCTGAACTTCTCATTTGTATATGGTAATAATATCTACAATGCCAGTAAATTAGCTTCATCACAACAATATCGTACGAGCAATCCTAATTTATTAGGCATGTTCTCAAGCGATAATCGCTATACTTATATTAACGAAGGTGGTGAAATTGTAACCGATTTGGCAGAATTAGCTGCAATGAACGAAGGCGCCAACGCGAAAGAATACTGGTCGCCGCTATCATTCGGTAACTCGAATGCTGTTATTCACAGTTGGGCAATTGAAGATGGTTCATTCCTTCGTTTGCAAAACATTACGTTGGGATACACGTTACCAAGAGAAATTTCTCAAAAATTTGCAAGCGAAAGATTCCGCGTATATGCTACATTAAACAACTTATGGGTATTGACAAAATACTCCGGATATGACCCTGAGGTAAGTACACCGGGAAGAGGCGGTACTCCTACTCAATTGATTCCGGGATTAGATTATTCTTCTTACCCGAAGAGTTTGTCATTCACGTTTGGTCTAAATCTTACTTTTTAATTGTCTAATCTTAATTACATAGAAAAAATGAAAAAAATAAATATAATAGTTGCATTTTTTGCAACGATATTATTGACAGCAGGGTGTAATGATTTTCTCTCTCCCGAGGCGCCTTCATCATTTTATCCGGAATATGTATATTCCAACGTAAATGATGCTAAGAAAGGATTGTTGGGAGCTTACGCGCTTTTTGCCGAAGACCCTTACACTTCACGTATGTCAATCGTGTGGATGCAAAATACCGATGTTGAAGCTTTTAATCCGGGAAATGATTACTTAGCTGAAAACAACAGACGAACAGTGTGGAATCTCCAACCTTCAAAAAATAACGGATTTAACGATATTTACAACGCATGGCAAAATAACTACTTGGCAATAGACCGTGCGAATCAAACTATAGAAGGGATAAAAGCAAGTCCGGTAAAAGATAATCCGGAAATGAAAATGATGCTTGCCGAGGCTCACGTGCTTCGTGCTTACCGCTATTTTCTCCTTACCAACTTCTGGGGCGATGTGCCTTATTTCCGTGAAGCTGCAAAGTATGGAATGGAACTCGACGCTCCTAAAACAGATAAAAATATCATTTACAGCGGTATGATTCAGGATCTGGTAGATTACGAAGGAGATATGTTTTATGCCGATGAATTCTCTGATGGTATTGAAAGAATGAATCGTGACTTCGCGTTGGGAATGATCGCGAGATTATCCCTTTTCAGAGCAGGATACGGAATGACTAAGGATGGTACAATGAAACGCGCGGAAGAGTACTTAGATGTAACAAATCCGGAGTTAACTGTAACTTACACCAACTTAGCCGGAGAATCAAAAACTGCCTCTACTTCGAGAGATTATTATGAACTGGCAAAAAATTATGCTCAAAAATTGATCAATGAACGTCCGAGAGGATTGGGTGATTTTGCTACAATATTCCGCGATCAATGTGAATTGACTAAAAACCCTGAAGTCCTTTATGAAGTAGCGTTTGGATCCGGAGCTTCAAACAGCCGTGGTGATGTAGGATGGTGTGTGGGAGTTGGAGTATATGGAGGTTCGAAAGGTACTACAACTATCCAGACAGGTTTAACTCCAGTATATTACTACTCATTTGATCCGAAAGATACGCGTCGTGCAGCTACCTGTACGCAAGTCGCTTACCAAAATGACAACCTACGGTCAGTTGAAGGTATTACCGACATTAAAGTTGCTAAATGGAATCGCTTATGGACAAATCAATCAGCAGGCTCTTCAAAATCAACCGGTGTAAACTGGCCGATTATGCGCTATACCGATGTGTTGCTTATGTTGGCGGAGGCTGAAAATGAAATAAACGGCGGTCCAACTGTATTGGCAAAAGATATGTTGAAAACAGTAAGAAGTCGTGCTTTTAAAGCAGAAGATCACGGAACGAGTGTGAATGGTTATGTAGATGGCATTAATTCAAAAGAAGCTTTCTTCGAAGCTATTGTGAATGAAAGAGCCTGGGAATTTGGTGGTGAAGGGTTACGTAAATTTGACCTTGTACGCTGGAATATCTATGGCAAAAAAATAGCTGAGACAAAGCGTGAACTGGATTACATGGGACAAGCCGCAAACGAGCTTAACCTGGATAATCCTGAGGTTGCAAAGTACTCAAATATAGCTAACTACCTCTATTTCCAGCGAGTAGCAGGCGTAGTTACTTTATTGAATACAGACTTTAGACCGGAGGAAGTTCCGGCAATTATTATCAATGACAGAGATCCCGATACAGGAGAATATAATAACACAGGGGATGATGAATACATCAGAAGAGACTGGGCCAGATCTTTATATAGATTGAAAGATGCTGAAGGAAATGACATTACTCCCGTATCAGCAGATTATACGCAGCGTGCATATTATGGTTATACAGACGAAACCGGTAATTCAGCTGTTCCTTACTTACTACCAATCAGCGTAAGTACAATCAGCGCGAGCTCTGTTTTGAATAATGATGGATATGGACTTGGTGTTAATTAATTTAATTCTTAATAAAATGAAAAATAAAATGATTTCAAAATTCAAGCTAATGCCGATGATTGTATTGACAGTTGTGTTGATTTTTTCGGCATGTAAAGAAGAGAGCTTAGGTGATCCTGACCGGCTTTTCCGTCCCATCATAAGCGGAAATGTAGGCGGAACTTGGGTTACAGCTAATTGGGATAGATTTGATGGTTCAGAGAGGTATCATATCGAATTTTCAGAATATGAAGATTTTTCAATTATCTTGAAAGATACTATCATTGATGGAACCTCCATTACTTTTGATGGATTGGATTATAACACAGATTATTTTTTCCGGGTTAAAGCTCTTGGAAAAAATATCGAGTCGCGTCCAATGGAGTATAAAACAAGGACAAGTAAACTTCCGACAAAACTGAAAGTCCCCGCTTCAAACGATATGATTGATACGCAAGCAAGAATTATCTGGACTGAAGTTACTTACGATAGTTTACATGTTTTTAATGGTAAAGAGTATATCAAAACAATCTTTGTTTCGGATGAAGATAATTTGGATAAAGTCCTTATTGTTACCGGATTAGATCCTTCTACAACCTATACAATAAAGGCTTACACAGCCGGAGAATATCAGGGAGAGCAGGACTATGCAATGGCTGATCCACAGGTCTTCGAAGGTGATTATGTCGATTTACGCGGAATTGACCCTGCTGAAGCATATTCAGTGCTTGATCAGGTGTTCTTTGACAGTATTGCAAATTTATATCCCGGTGGATATACTGTTGTGCTGGAAGGTGGAACTCACTACCAGATCCCTACGATCAAATTATCTGCGAATACAAAAATTGTATCCGGATTAAGTTTCTTGGGACGTGCTGTTTGGGAGTTTTACGGTGAAGTAGGAGTAAATCCCGGTGTTAATTTGCAAAACATTACGCTGGAAGGATTAATCGTAACCGATCACCCTTCCGCATTGAGAAGTGCTTCCAATTACGGCGGTAAATATTTACTCGGAATCAGAGGAACAACCGCTGATACGAAAATTGGCGAAATCAAAGTTGTAAACTGCGATGTAAGATACAAGCGAGGTTTTTTCAGAGCACAGGCACCGGTTGAAGTTGAACAAGTTACAATCGATAATTGTGTCATCGACTCAATGGGCGGATACGGAGTGGTAAATGCCGACAACGCAGGCTCTTACCTAAAAAACATCAAAATAACCAACACTACAATTTCGAATTGTGATAAAATTTTGGTGGATACAAAATCCAATCCTTTAGAAATGTTAAATTCCGTTTATTTAGAAAATATTACGATTCTGACAAAAGGCGGAAATTACGTTCTTGATTATCCAGACAAACCGATACCCGGCGGAGTAACAATGAAAAAAGTTATCATTGGAAATGGTGATGGAGGCACTCCGAAGGGAATGCGAAACGCCGCGATGCTCTTTACGTTAGAAGACAATTACCGTGCTTCTGACGTGAATTGGACCAATCCGATTGAATTTGATGTGCTTTCTCAAACAACACCGGAGATTTTCGAAAATCCGGCTGAATTGAATTTCAGATTTAATCCTTCGTTTACAAACGACAAAGTAGTCGGAAAAGTAGGCGACCCACGCTGGTGGTAAAACTATAAAAAAATGGTTTTACTAAAAGATGTAAAACCATTTTTTTAATCAAATTTTTCTTTTTAAAACGAAGCAAAACAAGTCTTTAACTACGATTGATTTTGCTTGAAATATATTTTTTATTAAATGAACTCAAAACTTAATTTTGTTTTACTTTGGGCAGTAGCAATACTGTTCGTTTCGTGTGTGTCAAGCACAACAAACGCTTATAAATACGAGTATCTATATAAAGATTTACCATTCGAAATGCCAAGGGTAAAAGCTCCCGTTTTTCCAAAAAATGAGGTAAACTTACTTGATTTCGGTGGAAATCCGGATGGAATTACACTGAATACCGATGCATTCGAAAGCGCTATGCAAGCACTCTCCGATAAAGGCGGAGGTAAACTGATTGTTCCTAAAGGAGTCTGGTTTACCGGACCGATTGTTTTCCGTTCCAATATTAACATGCACTTGGAAAAAGGCGCTCTGATTCTTTTTTCGCCCGATTTTGATCTTTATCCGTTGGTTGAAACTGTATTCGAAGGGTTGGATACTCGCAGATGTCAATCGCCGATTTCAGGACGAAATCTTGAGAATATCGCCATCACTGGTCAAGGATCCATTGATGGTTCGGGGCATGCCTGGCGACCGCTGAAAAAGGAAAAAGTAACCGAAAGAATGTGGAAACAAGTAGTTTCTTCAGGAGGAGTTGTGCGGGGTGGAAATTATTGGTTCCCAACACAAAACTCGCTTAATGGCCACGAAATGAGCGATATGAATGTACCTCGAAAAGATATGACCGAAGCTCAATGGCAAGAAATACGTGACTTCCTCCGTCCGGTAATGATAAGCTTTATCGAGTGTAAAAACGTCTTGTTGGAAGGAGTACTTTTCGAAAACTCTCCTGCCTGGAACATCCATCCGCTGATGTGTGAAAATGTGATTTTAGACGGAATTTACGTGAAAAACCCGAGTTATTCTCAAAACGGAGACGGGTTGGATCTGGAATCATGTGTAAACTCAATTGTTGTAAACAGCATATTTGATGTGGGCGACGACGCGATTTGTATCAAATCCGGAAAAGATGAAGATGGCCGCCGCCGAGCTCGTCCGACGGAAAATTTAATTGTGGATAACTGTAAAGTTTTCCACGGACACGGTGGTTTTATCGTAGGTAGCGAAATGTCAGGCGGAGTAAAAAATATTTCCGTAAAAAACTGTCAATTCCTTGGAACCGATGTGGGACTTCGTTTCAAAAGTACACGCGGTAGAGGTGGGGTAGTTGAGATTATCTACATTTCCGATATTTATATGTTCAATATTGCAACTGAATCATTCTTGTTTGACTTATACTACGGTGGCAAATCAGCTTCCGAGTCACTCGCTGCAGGAGATGAAACTCCGATAGAAGAAGTATTCCCGGCAGTAGATGAAACCACACCGGTATTTAGAAATATTTTTGTAGAAAATATCGTTTCCAGAAATGCCAGACGCGCGCTTTTATTCAACGGTATTCCTGAGATGAACATCGACAACATTCAATTGAAAAATGCATTTATTACCTCTAAAATTGGTGCAGAACTGTCTGAATCAAGTAATATTCATTTTGAAAATGTAACTGTTATCCCTGAAAGCGGAGCAGCTCTCAAATTGAATAATGTGAAAAACTTCAATGCCGATGGTTTCAAGAGTTCCGAAACATTGAACGAACCTTATGAAATTACAGGAAAACGCAATGACAAAATCGTGATAAATGGCAAAAGCCATTAACCCAATATGCTAAACCGCTTTGATGTGGTTTAGCATATTTTTTATATATTAATACAAAATTGTGTTGTTTTTCCACTTGAATTCAATTAACCACTCAAAATTTTAGACCAAATGATAAAAAAATACACTTTCTCAGTTCTTTTTTTCTTAGCCGGACTTATAACTTTAAACGGTCAAACGGTAAATGAAAATGTCAAATTAACCTGGCCCTTTGACTTAGGAACAGCCGACCAGGCAGCTACAATCTCTCCCGCATCGGCAGCAGATTATTTTTCCACAAACTGGACAAGCATTGGCAGCAATTTGAGATTTGCTGATTACAGAACAAGCAATGGAATCACGTTTACACGCGTTCAGCCTACGGTGCAAAACAATTCAGTCACGGAAAATGATTTCGTAGCATTTAATTTCCGTACTAAAACAGGGTTGAAATTCAAACCAACCTCGATATCTTTTGATTCGCAACGATACGGTACCGATGGGGGTCTGATTGATGTTGTTTGGGTTGCTGAAGATGGCGGTTCAACTTCATTAGCAACGGAGATTAAACCTGCTCGTGATAATTCAGGTGCAGCAACTCATACTATTATAGATTTAAGTACGCTCACCATTCCTGAGTCAGGTGGCGACTGCATCCTATACATTTATATCTACAGTTTAGGAAATACAAAACAAGTAGGTTTGGCGAATATTGTCATTACAGGCAACATTCAAGGAACCATTGAAAATGTAGTTACTTACACGCTTACCACTTCGGCCAGTCCCGAAAATGCCGGAACGGTTACCAACTTCCCAATCGGAACTACATTTGACAGCGGAACAGAAATAGCGCTGACAGCTCAGCGAAATTTTGGATATCAATTCAAAGAATGGAGAAACGGAGATGATGACTCTGTTATCTCTACTGCAAATCCTGCAAATATCACATTGACCTCAGATATGAATGTGAAAGCTGTCTTCGAACCTATAAATACTTATTCACTTCATGTAAATATACAAGGCGGAGCAGCTCCTTATATGGTAGAAGCATCTCCTGAAGGAAATGTCATAGATGGAATTACAATGTATGAAGAAGGTACAAATGTTACCTTAACAGCTTCAAATAATCCTATTCTTACTTTTACAAACTGGCTCACAGGCGAGACGAATGCTGTTTTGCCCGTAGTGATGAACCAAAATCAAGAAATTACCGCTGTATATAGTGCTGTGGATTATGTTGTGGGGTGGGATTTCTACAAACATGGAAATAGTAACCGTCCGGCCGATTTTTATTCTACGTCGGATAACGAAATTTCTACATTGATTTTGAGAAAAGAAGATGGAACAACTTCGGGTTGGTTAGACAAATCACAATTGGCATCCGGCGGTTACGAAGGTGCACCCGCCGCAGTGAACTGGAAACCATTAACCGATAAGTTTTACTATCAAATCACCCTCGACGCGACAGAGTTTAAAAATCTTGTCGTAAAATCATCAATGCTCTTTAATTACAACGCTTATTCTATCCAAAATGTCGAATATTCCATTGATGGAACGAATTTCACTAAGTTAGGCAGCCTCGAAATGTCAAGTGCTAAAGTTTGGTATCCGTCAGAATTTTCACTTCCGGCAGATGCCGATCATGCTCAGAAAGTATATATTCGTTGGATTCCGGATTACACTTCTGCGGTTGTCGGATCTACTTCAAACAATGATGGTACGGCAATTTCAGCAATCTATGTGCTGGGATCAAAACAAATTATCAACGATGGAGTGGCTCCGGTTTTAACTTCATCAGTTCCTGCAAATAATGGAGTAAATGCCTCTACAACCGGAAAAATCGTTTTGAATTTCGATGAAAAAGTACAAGTTGCAGAAGGAACGAAAGCTGTTTTAGGCACAAATGATTTGACACCGGTTGTTTCCGGACAAACAATCACTTTCAACTACGCGGGGTTGGATTACAATACAACATATACTTTCAGCCTTCCGGCAAATACTGTATCCGATCTTTCAGGAAATACGCTTACTACGCCAATTGAAATTGTATTCAACACAATGAATCGCCCAACAGTTATTAAAAAAGCATTTGATTTTGTAGTAGGTAAAGATGGTGATTTCAAAGCCGCTATTGCAGCCGCTACAGCCGCTTCTTCGACAGGAGAACGGTTCAGAATTTTCTTCCCTGATGGTGAATATGATTTAGGTACAAATACCGGTGACGCAAATCAAAAAACGGTAGTTTCACTGCCAAATATCTCTTATATCGGACAAAGTGCTGATGGAGTGGTGCTTTTCAACAAACCGACACAAGAAGGTATCGGGATTACGGCGACAATCAATTTTACATCAAATGCCAGCAATATCTACATGCAGGATATAACGCTGCTGAACAAGATGGATTATCGCACCGGAACTCTTTCAGGGAGAGCAATTGCCTTACAAGATCAGGGAAATAAGAATATCTACAAGAATGTAAACCTGCTTAGTAATCAAGATACTTATTACTCGGGTAATGGAAAACACTACTTTGAAGGCGGAAGTATTCACGGAACAGTTGATTTTATTTGCGGTGGTGGCGATATTTTCTTTAATGAAGTACTGCTCTATTTAGAAGAACGTGCCGGAAACTGTATTACCGCACCGGCTACTTCAACTGAATGGGGATATGTTTTCAATAACTGTACCATTGATGGATTCACAATTAATAACGGAGCTTACCGGTTGGGACGTTCATGGCAAAATGCTCCAAAAGCCGTCTATCTGAACACTACAATGAAAGTTCTCCCAACAGCTGAAGCATGGGGAGATCCGATGAACGTAGTACCTGCATTATTTGCCGAATATAACAGCATTTCAGTAAGCGGATCTTTGGTTGATTTAAGTAACAGACGAACAACTTACACCAAAGACGATACGAATGTGACTCTGAATCCGGTGCTCACAAGTGCTGAAGCGGCTCAATATACTGTTGAAAATGTATTGGGAGGAACAGATGCCTGGCAGCCAAAACTTCATACCGATCAGGCTTTGGTTCCGACAATTGCGGGAAATGAAAAAAATATTACTTGGGAAAATAATGATTATGTGCTTTGCTGGGCTATTTTCAAAGATAATATCTTCCAGACATTTGTTACAACTAACAGCTATGAAATACCGGCAGATGTGGAAAGTGGAATTTTTACGGTTCGTGCCGCTAATGAAATGGGTGGTTTGAGCGCCTATTCTAATACGTATCAATACGGTCAAACCGGAGTGAATGACATTTTTGATAATGCAGAAATTATCAATCAGAAATACTTCACAATCGATGGAAAACAAATAACGAGAATCAACGATTTCAAAGGAGTTGTTATTGTTCGTTCGGTGTTTTCTGACGGAAAAGTAAAAGTTGATAAAATCATGAGAGATAAATAAACAGCTTTGAGCCTGACGGGTTTTCCGGGACCTGTCAGGCTTATAAAAACAGCCTTTTTAATCCCGGTCTATTAGTCTTGATTTTTATAAAAATGAAATTATCTATCAAATACCTTGCTGTTTTACTGTTGGGTGTCCTCTTAATCAGTTCAAGCAAACGTCCCGTGCATATTTTTATGGCAGGCGATTCCACTATGGCAGACAAAACTCTGACAAGAACAGTAACAGACAGTGCGACAGGCATAAAAACTACTTATCCATACCTTGAAAGAGGCTGGGGACAACTGCTTCCGGAGTTTTTGAACGAAAAAGCGATTGTTAAGAATTATGCCCGAAACGGCAGAAGTACACGTACTTTTATCGAGGAAGGATTATGGAGTGATTTGATTAAAAACACACGGAAAGGAGATTTTGTAATCATTCAGTTCGGTCATAATGATGGTGTGATTACCAAAAAAAGCTATACAAATCCGGCTCAGTTTCGGCTCAATTTTGTCGCCTTCGTGAATGAGGTAAAAGCAAAAGGAGCCACGCCTATTCTTTGTACACCCGTTGCAAGGCGTAAGTTTGACTCAAACGGAATGTTGGAAAAAACACATGGGGAATTTCCTGATATAATCCGTGCTGTTGCAAAGCAAGAAAAAGTAGTATTGATAGACATGGAAGTTCTTACTTCAAAAATGCTTCAAGATGCGGGAGTGGAAGAGTCCAATAAGTTTTTTCACAAATTTTCTCCCGGCGAAAGTCCGTTCTTTCCTAAAGGACATGATGATAATACCCATTTCAATGAAAAAGGCGCTAAGAAAGTAGCCGAATTATTTCTAAAAGAAACACAAAAACACAACCTTAAAAATCTTAAAAAACTGATAAAGCAGCGCTAAAAACTTAGCTTTTAATTAACCTTATTTTACTTATTAATTTTTATTTGTTTGATAAATCTATTTCCAATAAAATGAGAAATACAGTATTGTTAATGGATGTTTTTTCAATTAAATATTATTAATTAATCTCTAATACTAATTTATTAAACACAAATGAAATGAAACATGTAAAATTGAAAGCTTGTTTTGTTGCAAGCTTACTATTGTTTTCAACTTTCGCTTATGGGAAAGGACGTACTGTCACTTCATCCGCTGATGCAGTGAAAAGTCACTCAATTAAAAGTAACGCGATCTTACAGCAGCAAGACAATCGGGTTACAGTCAGCGGACAAGTTTTAGATAATAATAATGAACCTATGATCGGGGTGAGTGTACTCGAAGAAGGAACCACGAATGGTGTGGCGACTGACATCAATGGGAATTATTCGCTGACAGTAGATGCGGAATCCAGGTTATTGGTTTCGTATGTTGGCTTTACTTCTCAAATTATCCCTGTTCAAGGCAGAACGAGCATTTCGATCGTATTGCAGGAAGATACACGATCGCTTGACGAATTGGTGGTTATTGGTTATGGTGTAGTAAGACGAAGCGATCTTACCGGATCTGTCGGCTCGATTAAAGCTGATGATATTACCAAAATAGCCGGGAGTAACGCGTTACAAGCTGTGCAGGGTAAAGTCACAGGAGTTGACTTACAGCAATCAAGCGGTCAGGCAGGTGCGGGAGTAAGTATAAATCTTAGAGGAAATCGCTCCATTACTGCATCCAACGAACCGTTGATTTTAGTTGATGGAACAGAATATGGAAAAACTATTGATATCAATCCAACAGATATTGAATCCATTGAAATTCTTAAAGATGCCTCTTCCACAGCTATTTACGGTACACGTGGAGCAAATGGAGTTGTAATCATTACTACAAAACGTGGTAAAGCAGGTGCGACGAAAGTTGCTGTAAATTCTTATCTCTCGTTCAATACTCCCGTACATGTGCCAAGAGTAATGTACGGTGATAGAGAGGTACAACGTTTGATTGATAAAAAAAATTACCAAGCTGATAAAGCATCAGGAAACTGGGGCGCAAGTAATATCACACCCGAACTGGAACTTACCGAAGTGCTTGAGGATTTTACCGAAATAGGAATTTATAACGATAAATCTTATACCGATTGGTTAGATATTATTCTCCAAAACGGATTAACGAAAAATATTGAAACATCTGTTTCGGGAGGAAATGACAAAACTAACTTCAGTTTGTCACTTGGCGGAATGTTTGAAGAAGGTTTGATGAAAAAAGATCTTCAAAACAGATACAATGTGAAAACTACAATTGACCATCGGCTTAACCGGATATTCAAAACAGGAACCAGCTTGCTATTTACGTACAAAGACCGTGCTGCTCGTAATTCGAGCGTTTTCAATCAGGCATTGAAAATGACCACAATTACACACGCGTATCGTAAAGATGGTTCGATTATCGAGACTCCAAACCCGCGATACGCGGCTCACTCCAATCCATTGTTGGATGAAATTGAAGGAAACTACGTCAACAATACGGAATCTACTCGATTTTTCGGAAACGGATATATTGAAATAAGTCCGATTACCAGTGCAGTTTTCAAGTCGTCTATGACTGTTGACCGTAGCAATGCACGTATTGGTGGATATCAGGATTATCAGAGTGTGTCTCGCTATCAGGCTCCGGCTACTAGTTATATTTCTTCAGAATTTAATAATAATACTCGCTACACTTGGGAAAATACATTGACCCATATTACTGATTTTGGAGGTACAAAACATGATTTGACTACACTTCTCGGACATAGTATGAATCAAAGTGTATTTGAATCAACTCACACATTTGGAGATGCAGGTAAAGAGCATTACTACAAGAGTTTGTATTATGACCTGACTCGAATATCTTCACCGACAACTGAATCAAACTACATTAAACAAGCGATGCTTTCTTATTTCGGACGTTTGAACTATAAATATGATGAACGATATTTGCTGACACTTTCAATGCGTGCAGATGGCTCTTCTACATTAGCTCCGGGACATAAATGGGGATATTTTCCTTCTGCTGCCGTTGCATGGAGAGCCAGTGAAGAAGCATTCCTGAATAATGTGGATTGGTTAAATAACCTGAAATTTCGTGCTTCATGGGGTGTTTCGGGAAATGCTGCCGTTCATGCTTATTCTACAATGTCAACGTTAAGTGACATTCAGGTTTACTACTACTTGGGTGCGAAAAATATTTCGGGAAATTATCCGAGCGTATTTGGAAACACTTCTTTAAAATGGGAAACTACAAGAGCTACAAACTTTGCAGTTGATTTTGGAGTGCTGGACAATCGTATTTCGGGAAGTCTGGATTTTTATTTCTCACATACGTATGATTTGCTTTACCCGAGAAGCGCTCCGGCATCATCTGTATATCCGAGCGTAATTTCAAATATCGGTGAAACAAAAGGAAACGGAGTGGAATTATCTCTCTATACTTTATTGGTGAATAACAGCGATTTTACTTGGGATGCAAACTGGTCTTACACAACATTTAAAGATCAGGTCGTGTCATTGTCTGAAGGTGTTTCAAGAAACATTATTGGAACAACCGGACAAATTGTGGGAGAGCCGGTTTCTATTTTCTACGATTACAAAGTGGATGGTAACTGGGATGTGGGTGAATTTGAAGCGTTTAAAACCAAATGGTTAGCTGAAAATCCGGGTGGAGAACTTGCTTACCCATCTGCATATGGCGAACCGGGGACTTTGAAATTAATTGACAGAAATAACGATGGTCAATTAGACGATGATGATAAATTTGTTTACAATCGCTCTCCAAAACACATTTTTGGTATGAACAACAACTTGAGTTACAAAAACTTCAATTTGTCAATATTTGCACTGGCACGTCTTGGCGCTACAATCGCCTATGATATGAACACTCAAATGAACTACGAATCTGCAAACTGGGGAGATTTGGATTATTGGACTCCAACAAATACAGGTGCAAAGTTCCCAAGTCCGGGTGCGGCCAGTACTATTTTCGCAAGTTATGGTTCTGCTTTGCGATATGAAAAAGCCGATTATTTCAAAATAAAAGATATTACGCTTTCATACGCGTTGCCAACAAATATTGTAAAAAGTCTTCTTCTTTCAAGACTTCAGGTGTATGGCTCGTTGAAAAACTACTTTACATTCAGCAATATCAATAATTATGACCCGGAGAGAAATGGCTCAATTTCATTCCCATTGGCAAAACAAATGGTATTTGGCGTCAATATTGAATTATAACCTTATAGTAATATTTTTGTAATAACACATTAAATTTTGAATTAAAAATGAAAAATCTCAAATATATTATAGCAGCCGTTTTAATCATGACGTTGGCTGTTTCGTCTTGTTCAGATTTTCTTGAAGAAGATAACAAGGTAGGCCAAACTGCCGATCTTGTATATGGCACACAGTCCGGTTTGCAAGGATTAGTAGCTTCATGTTACAGTTTTGCACGCGGATGGTATGGGAAAGAGGCTGGTTTAGGACTTTCTGAAATGGGAACCGATCTGTTCTATTATGGATACGACAACAAACAAAAGTCGTTGAATTCATACAATATTTCTGCTCAAAGCTTGGATAATAATACGGCAGACAATCCTTGTTATGATCAATATTGGGAAATGTTTTACGGAGCAGTTGATGTGTGCAATACAGCGATAAAGTATATTCCTCTAAATACCGTAATTACAGAATCGCTAAAAAATCAGTATCTTGGAGAAGTTTACTTCTTGCGTGCGTTTTATAATTTCCACCTGGTAAACATTTGGGGAGCCGTACCTTACAATGAAGAGACATTTTCTTCAGTTGTAACTACCGCGACACGTGTTCCCGAGGAAGTGATTTATAGCAAAATCCTGGGTGATATCGATAAATCAATCGAGTATTTCGAAAACTATCAAACGAAAACTGATGGTCGTGCTAACTATTGGGCAGCCAAAGCATTGAAAGCTCGTACATTATTGTATGCAGCTTCCTGGCTTGGAAAGAACGCCCTTACAACGAATGCGGATTATTCAGGAAAAGATCTTTACTCCTTGGCAAAGGCAGAGGCTGATGCATTAATCGGGAGCGGACTCTTCTCATTCTATGATAATTATGCTGACACCTGGACAATGAAAAACGAGGATTTTACCAAAAATAAAGAAGCTATCTGGGGCGTAAGCTATTCCGATGAACTGACTACAAATGTAAATGCGATTCCTTATCGCTATAAAACCGGTTCGGATGGCAAGCAGCTTCAGTACAATGGGCTGATTACCCGTACAGGATATGGTCGGGGCGGGAATGCTATGCTTCTCATGTTTGTTTCAATGTGGAATAATGGAGCAAATGACCTTGGTGGAAACGGAAAAGAAACTTTTGTTCGCTCTACTGCTGATCCTACAATAATTGAGCATTACGTTACGAAAGAAAAAGTAAATGTAGCACCCTATTACTCGATGTACGGACGTGGATTTACACGCTATTTGCCTTCGGTTTATTTGTGGCAGCTTCTTGAGAAAAACCGTGCTACTGACCAGAGAACTGAAGCTACTCTATTGAATGCGTATAAAATTGCTCCGGGATTGGAAGGAAGTTCAAAAAACTATCCAAATATAAAAGATACAGCTATTTACTACAGTCCGCTTGATGGAAATTCTCCGGAAGGAATAGCATTGCAAGCTTATGCAAAAGACAGATTTCGTGTTCAGTTTATGAGTGGTGGAGATATTCCTGTTTACACCTCTTCAAATCCTGCAACCGCATTGCCAACTGAAGCAGCTAAAACTACGTCTGATGTGTATGGAGACAAACGTTTTGATTCATATAAAATCGGCGGATGGTGCTCATTTCCGGGAATTAAGAAATTCTTAGACGATGAGGTTGACACTCGTTACCTGACACATGACATTTCTTATCGTGATGCGGTAGTTTTTCGTTTAGCCGAAATGTATTTAATCAAAGCTGAAGCTGAGCTCGGAATGGGTAATTCTGCGGGTGCATTGGCTACGATTAATGAACTCCGTGCAAAACGCGCTATCGAAGGAAAAGATAATTCGATTTCAGGAACGGTAGATATCAACACAATTCTTGAAGAGCGTGCCATTGAACTTTGTGGTGAGCAACAACGCTGGTTTGACCTGAAACGTACCCGCACTCTGGTTGAGCGTGTGAAAGCTTACAATGCGCAAGGTGCAGAAAACGTGGAGTCTTATCACTTGCTACGACCAATACCGCAAGCTCAAATTGATGCTGTGACAAACAAAGACGAATTTAAACAAAATCCGGGTTATAATTAGTAGTATAATTCTCTAATTACAACTCATTAATATCACTCTGCCGACCTCCCGTTAACTAAGAGGTTGGCAGAGTTTCCCTGAAAAATAAAACAAGTATGAAACAGCCATTAGAAGCAAATTTTCACGCAAAGCGTATGGAGATTGATGGCGTGTTCCAAACGCCCTTAATGTAAAAAAAAGAATTTAGACAGATGAAAAAAGTACTTTTATTTTCGACAATTATTATTGCTATTACAGCTTTATTCACGGGTTGTGCAGCAACCAATAAAAACTATGTCCGAATGGCAGATTCTGAAATGATCCGGAATCCTGAGAGCTGGATGGTTGATTTCTCAAAAACATTAAAATGGAATTACTGTCACGGCTTGGAGTTGGAGGCAATTTACGATGTTTATAAAAAAACCGGAAATAAAAAATACTATGACTATGCGTTGAGTTATGCAGATACAATGGTCAATTCAGATGGAACTATCAAAACTTATAAACTTGAAGAATACAACATTGACCGATTAAATTCAGGAAAATTACTTTTCCCGATTTACAAAGAAACCAAAGATGAAAAATATCGTCTTGCTATGGATTTACTGAAAAGTCAGATGGACACGCATCCACGTATTTCCAATGGCGGTTTTTGGCACAAGAAAGTTTATCCGCATCAGGTTTGGTTAGATGGATTGTATATGGCCGGACCTTTTCTTGCAGAATACGGAGCCACCTTTAATGACCCGAAAATGTTTGATGAGGTGACATTGCAACTGATTACAGCGTATGAAGACTTGGTTGATGAAAAAACCGGATTGCTCTATCACGGTTGGGATGAAAGCAGGGAACAGCGATGGTCTGATCCGATAACGGGGAAATCACCCAATTTTTGGTCGAGAAGTATCGGCTGGTATATGATGGCTTTGGTTGATGCACTGGACTTTATACCGGAAAGTCACCCCAAAAGAGGCGAGATTATTGATATATTGAATAAAACAGCAGTTGCCATTGAGAATTTTCGCGATCCAATTTCCGGTATGTGGTACCAGGTTACAGACAAAGGGCACAAACAAGGCAATTATTTAGAATCCACCGGTTCGATTATGTTCATTTACACATGGATTAAAGGTGCGAAGAACGGATTTTTACCAAAAGAATTTTTGAAAAAAGGCGAACAGGCTTATGAGCAGTATCTCAAACAGTTTTTGAAAGAAAATAATGACGGAACAATCTCGATAACAAGCTGTTGTGCTGTTTCTGGACTTGGCGGTGAGAAAAATTACAGAGATGGTAGTTTCGAATATTATATATCAGAACCCATAAGAGACAACGATCCAAAAGCTGTTTCTCCGTTTATTTGGGTAAGTATAATGCTGGATAAATAAATTGTTAGTCTCGGATTTGTCGATGTGATTATTTATAGTATTAAGCTAATAAAACTAAATCCAATCGGATCAAGTTTCGTTCTCACAATTCAGCTTAACGGAGCTTTGCTTAATAACTGTTTTGTTAACAAGCTTGCAAAAGAATTTTACTAAAAAATCACAAATAAAAGTAACACGTGATTACACTTTTGACTGATGCTTCGTCACCATTTTAATGGTCAGAAAGTGAAAAGAACACTGAAATATCTCAAAAATAAGTATTGAAAATATAAATAACGGTGCTTAATTTGTCGCTTTACACTTAAGTAAAGGCTGCACCGAATAAGTAAAACTCATAAAAAACCTATATTCTATTATTAACCTGATTTCACATTAAAGTGAAGCGATTTTTTATAAATTAAAATGTTAAAAATTCATCATTTTTTAGTTATTGTATCTTTGTTTTTCTTCACAGCTTCGGCTTTTTCTCAAACTCCTGCTTTCCCGGGCGCGGAAGGTGGCGGTAAATACACTACCGGAGGAAGAGGCGGAACTGTTTATTATGTAAATACACTTGCAGATACGAACACCGGTAATGCTACAACCCGTGAGGGTTCGCTGCGTTGGTGTTTAGGCCGTTCCGGACCGAGGACTATTGTTTTTAAAGTTGGTGGAATTATTAAGCTGAACAGCAGGCTCAGTATTTCCAAAGGGGACGTAACAATTGCCGGACAAACAGCGCCGGGTGATGGCATATGTATCCGTGACTACGATGTAGTCGTAAGTGCTGACAATGTAATTATCAGATACATGAGATTTAGGCTTGGAGATGCTATTTCTACACGTGAGCCTGATGCTATTGAAGGTAGATTCAGAAAGAATATTATTTTAGATCATTGTTCCATGAGTTGGTCAATTGATGAGGTTGCATCATTTTATTCAAATGCTAACTTTACAATGCAATGGTGCTTTATCACCGAAGGATTAAATAAGTCTTTTCATGGAAAAGGAAACCATGGATACGGCGGTCTTTGGGGAGGGAAAAACGCCTCATTCCACCATAACCTTTTAGCACATAACAATAGCCGGAATCCACGTTTCAACGGTTATAAACGTTCCGGATTAAGCTATAATAATCCGCAAGACGAAGAGAGAATGGATTTTAGAAACAATGTGATTTATAACTGGGGCGGAAACAGTGGTTACGGAGGTGAGGCTGCCGGAAAATACGATATTGTTGCAAATTACTACAAGCCCGGACCACAGACTTCAAGTGGTAGTCGAAGCAGAATTGTTAATGTAGATATCGATGCGAGTTCAGCTTACGGACCACGCTGGGGTACGTTTTATGTCACCGACAATTATTTTCACAACAACCCAAGCGTGACTTCAAACAACTGGAATGGAGTAACATACGCTTCGGGAGTTGACAGAAATGCTTGTCGCGCAGATGTTCCGTTTCAAAACTTCCCGATTCTTCAACATACGGCAGAAAAAGCATTTGAAAAAGTATTGGCATACAGTGGTGCTTCACTCTCCAGAGATGCTGTTGATGCCCGAATTGTAAATGAAGTTCAGAATGGCACTTACACCTATGTGGGTTCGAAAACAGGAATGAAAGGTATTATAGACTCGCAGAATGATGTTGGCGGATGGCCCGAATATAATGGCGGTGAAGCTCCGGTAGATTCGAATATCGATGGTATTCCAGATGGTTGGCTTGAGGAAAATTATCCCGGCAAAACTGCAAACGACAAGAATGAAGAAGGTTACACTTATCTTGAAGTTTACCTGAATAGCATAGTTGCCGACATTACTCATAATCAGTATCTTGAAGCGGATTATCCGACAGGTGTAAATGATGTTCTTTATAATTCAGACCTGGTGACCTCATACTTTATTAACGGTGGAAATTTTATAAAATTAAATTCAGAATCGGTAGTTCGAAAAGTTAGTATCTACGATATTTCAGGAAAATTATTGATGGAAAGAAATGTAAATGATTCTGAAGTCACAATTAACTCTACTATCCTGCCAAAAGGCATTTATGTCATAAAATCAACTCTTGAAGACAACAGACAGGTAACCTCAAAATTAATGAAATAAGCTAATGCAAATTATTAAAACAACAGTATTTTTTCTATTAATCTCATCAACCATATTTTCTCAAACTCCTGCATTTCCCGGCGCTGAAGGTTCCGGTATGTACACTACCGGTGGTAGGGGAGGGAAAGTTCTGTACGTTACATCGCTCGAAGATTCACCTGAAGAAGGTACACTTCGCTGGGCGATAAGGAAAAAAGGACCGCGAACAATTTTGTTCAAAGTGTCAGGAATTATCCGCTTGAAAGAGCCGCTTTTTATCAATAACGGAGATGTTACCATTGCAGGCCAATCAGCTCCCGGCGATGGAATCTGTTTAGCCGATTATGAAACCAAAGTAAGCGCTGATAATGTGATAATCAGATATTTAAGATTCCGACTCGGCGATGTGACCGAACAGCAAAGCGATGCGTTCTCAGGAGTAAGGAATAAAAATCTAATCATCGATCATTGCAGCATGAGTTGGAGCGTTGACGAATGTTCTTCATTTTATGACAATGAAAATTTCACGATGCAATGGTGTGTTTTGGCTGAAAGCATGAAAAATTCTGTACATAAAAAAGGACCGCACGGTTACGGCGGAATCTGGGGCGGAAAAAAAGCAACCTTTCATCACAATTTATTTGTGAGTAATGACAGCCGAAATCCACGCTTCTGTGGTAGCAGATACAGCAATCGACCTGATTTGGAGAAAATTGATTTCAGAAATAACGTGATTTATAACTGGGGATCAAATGCTACTTACGCAGCTGAGGGCGGCGAATATAATTTTGTAAATAATTACTACAAACCCGGTCCTGCCACAAAATCGGATTTCCGATTCTTAGACCCATGGGCTGATAATGGCGGAAACAGGCAACCTGAAGGGGTTCACGGTGTGTTTTTTGTGAAAGGAAACATACTTGAAGGCAACAAAGAGGTTACGAGAAACAACTCGAAAGGTGTGATTATGAATAAAAACTTTGAAACTTATGCCCCCGGTGTCACTAAAAATGACATCCTTTCAAAGTCAGAATTTAAACTGCTTCCCGTGAAGACGCATTCTGCCAAAAAAGCCTTCAAGTATGTGTTGAAATATGCCGGAGCATCATTAAAAAGGGATATCCTTGATACTCGCTATGTGCAAGAAACTCAAAACGGAACATTCACTTTTACAGGTTCAAAAGGCGGGAAAAATGGATTGATTGACTCTCAAAACGATGTCGGCGGCTGGCCGGAATACAAATCTCTGCCTGCTCCGATTGATTCAAATAACGACGGAATTCCGGATGGCTGGTTGGAGAAAAAATATTCCGGAAAAAAATCAACCGACATAAACAAACAGGGTTACACCTATTTAGAAGTGTACTTAAACAGCTTAGTGAGTCATATAAAATAAATTGATTATCCGTTTTTGTTCCTAATCTTAAATAATGTTTTTTTAGATTGGGACTAACCGCTTCAAGTCGGTTTGTCCCGTTGTCTAATAACGTAAATAGGCAACCAACGCGAATATCGGGATGGTTACGATGTAACAATTCAAAATTGCAACAAATAGGAATGATTGCGGATAATCCTATAAAATTATTTGATTTTTTAAAAAAATATAGATGCTGATAGTCAGTTAGATAAATGATAATATCTTCGAAATATTTTTATATCTTTGTGCTTTTGCGACAAAATATATGATGTTCCGAGAACATATGTTGTTTAATCTTAAAATCTAATTACTATGAAATTTACAAAAAAAACATTTGTAATTCTTTCGCTATTTATCTTACCATTTGCACTTGTCAGTGCGCAACAAGAAATTTACAAAAATCAAAATTACAGCTTTGAGGATCGGGTGGAGGACCTTTTGAATCGGCTCACTGTGGAAGAAAAAGTGGGTTTGATGATGGATAATTCTAACGCTGTTGAAAGGTTAGGAATAAAAACATACAACTGGTGGAACGAGGCTCTTCACGGAGTGGCGCGAGCCGGATTAGCTACTGTTTTCCCTCAACCGATCGGTATGGCAGCCACATTCAACGAGAAAGCTATTTATGATGTTTTTAGTGTAGTTTCAGATGAAGCCCGGGCAAAGCATTCCGCGTTTTCCGCAAAAGGAGAATTCGGTCGTTATCAGGGACTTACGATGTGGACTCCAACAATCAACATATTTCGAGATCCGCGTTGGGGAAGAGGAATTGAGACTTATGGCGAAGACCCATATCTTACTTCAGTTATGGGTGTATCAGTTGTGAAAGGGCTGCAAGGGGAGAAAAAAGGGAGTTTTGATAAAATTCACGCTTGCGCCAAACATTTCGCGGTTCATTCTGGTCCGGAGTGGAACAGACATTCATACAATGCCGAAAATATCAGTTTGAGAGATTTGCACGAAACTTATCTGCCGGCTTTCAAAGCGTTGGTACAGGATGCTAAAGTGAAAGAGGTAATGTGCGCTTATAACCGGTTTGAAGGTGATCCTTGCTGCGGAAGCAACCGGCTTTTGGTCGATATTTTAAGAAACAAATGGAACTTTAATGGAATTGTAGTTGCCGATTGCGGTGCTATTTCCGATTTCTTTCGTCCAAATGCGCATGAAACACATTCAAATGCCGCAACCGCCTCTGCCGCTGCAGTCTTGTCAGGTACTGATCTTGATTGTGGATCAAGCTACCGCGCGTTGGTGGAAAGCGTAAAAGCAGGTTATATCACCGAAAAAGAGCTTGATGTTTCTGTTAGAAGATTGCTGAAAGCTCGTTTTGAACTGGGAGAAATGGACGATAATGCAAATAATCCATGGGCCGAAATTCCGTATTCAGTTGTCGCTTCGGATGCTCACGACAAATTATCGCTTGAAATCGCACGTCAATCGATGACCCTGTTATTAAACAAAAATAATATTTTACCTCTGAAAAAAGGCGGTTTGAATATAGCTGTGATGGGTCCTAACGCAAATGACTCTGTAATGCAGTGGGGTAATTACAACGGAACTCCGAGAAAAACCATAACGATTTTAGATGGAATTCGTTCGTACTTAGGAGCGAATGATAATTTGATTTTCGAGCAGGGTTGCAGTTGGGTTGAACAGACATTAATGGAGAGCGGATTCAGTCAGTGTGTTTCCGAAAATGGGAGAGGGTTCAGTGCGAAATACTGGAATAACCTGACAAGAGAAGGGGCGCACGTTGCCACAGCCCAAATTACTACACCCTTTATTTTCAATGCATCCGGCGCGACCGTATTCGCTCCGGGAGTGAATTTAACCGATTTTTCTGCTACATACAATACGGTTTTCACTCCTGAAAAAACGGGAGAAGTTGAATTTGAATTCTATGCAAATGGTTTTGTGCAACTTTTTATCAATGATGTGGAAGTGAAAAGTGTTCGTGCCAATCATGGCGGCAGAAAAACTACTCATTCAATGAAGATGGAAGGGAATAAACCCTACAATATCCGAATCGATTTTGCTTACACAAGAGGTGATGCGCAATTAAATTTTGATTTCGGAATGAAAGAAGAAATAAATATCCAAAAATCCATTGAAAAAGTTAAAAGTGCCGATGTTGTCTTATTTGTAGGGGGAATTTCACCCTCTTTGGAAGGAGAGGAAATGGGAGTAAATCTACCCGGATTTAGAGGCGGTGATCGTACAGATATCGAATTACCGGCAGTTCAGTGGGAGTTAATCGCCGGATTGAAGAAGGCAGGCAAGAAGGTTATTTTTATTAATTGTTCCGGTTCGCCGATCGCTATGGAGCCTGAGGTTGAAAACTGTGAGGCTATTTTGCAAGCCTGGTATCCAGGACAATCGGGCGGAAAAGCAGTGGCAGATGTGATTTTTGGAAATTATAATCCCGCGGGAAGACTTCCTGTTACTTTTTATAAAAACAATGACCAGCTTCCTGATTTTGAAAATTATGACATGAAAGGAAGAACGTACCGCTATTTGCATAGTGCACCTCTTTTCCCGTTTGGCTATGGTTTGAGTTACACTACATTTAAATACGGTAAAGCAAAATTAAATAAGAAAACCATCAAACTTAATCAACCCCTTAGATTATCTGTAAATGTGTCAAATTCCGGTAAGATGGACGGTGAAGAAGTCGTACAGGTTTACTTAAGAAGAGTGGGGGATTTTGATGGCCCGATTCTTTCATTACGTGATTTTAAACGTGTTTTTATTCCAGCGGGAAAATCTAAAAAAGTTGATTTCGAACTTTCCGGAAGTCAGTTGGAATGGTGGAATGAAGCGACCGGCGAGGTGGAGATTCATCCCGGTAAGTTTGAGGTCTTCGCAGGTCCGAATTCTAAAATTTATGACTTGAAGAAAGTAGGTGTAGTAGAGTTAAAATAGAATCTCGTTCGCTATTACTAAAAATCCGGAGCGTATATTGTTGCCGGAATTTTGGATAAAAACGATTTTTTTCAAATTCCTTGTTCTTATCCTGATTGTAATCATATCTATCTGGCTTAATATCAACGTGATGAATATTTTTATTAGGCAGATTCGGATTCTTTATGTTAATATTTTATGAGATTATTTTTTTCAACAGCACTGCTGCTTGTTTTATTCAGCATTTCTTTTGCCGAAACTCCGGTAAAGCACATTACCGTCGATATAAACGGTACCGGAAACTTCACCTCACTCCAAGAAGCAATATTTTCCGTTCGAGCATTCGATCCGGATGGAGCTACTCAAATATTTGTGAAAAATGGAGTTTATCGTGAGAAAATTGTCATTCCTGAATGGGTGTGTAACGTGATAATCTTAGGTGAAAGCCGCGAGAATACAATTATCACCCACAATGATCACGCGAATATCAACAAAATGGGAACTTTCAGAACTTACACGCTTCAAATTCGCGGAAACGATATAAAACTTGAAAATCTGACAGTTGAAAACAATGCAGAACAATTGGGACAAGCTGTCGCTCTCCACACAGAAGGAGACCGATTGATTTTCAAGCATTGTCGTTTTCTCGGCAATCAAGATACGCAATATTTAGCCGGAGAAGGGAATCGGCTGTATTTTGAAAATTGCTACATCGAAGGTACAACCGACTTTATCTTTGGTGGCGCTACGGCCTGGTTCGAAAAATGTGATATTTATTGTAAAAAGAATTCATACATAACTGCAGCGAGTACCCCTGAAAATATCAAATACGGTTTTATTTTTAATCAATGCAAAATATCGGTAGCGAAAGAAGTGAATTCAATGTACTTAGGAAGACCGTGGCGAGCATACGCTATGACAGTCTTTATGAACTGCGAGCTTCCCGGTGAGATTAATCCTGCCGGCTGGAATAACTGGCGAAATCCGGAAAATGAAAAAACAGCTCGATATGCAGAATATAACAATTCAGGTAAAGGCAGTGATACAACTCAGCGCGTGAAATGGATAAAAATATTATCCAAAAAAGAAGGAAGAAGAATAACATTAAAAAGAGTATTCAATGACTTTTATTACAACATTCAACGACTATAAGCTCGTTTGCTTGTTTGCTAAAAATTATGTCTGATAATTAGACGTAAAGAAAATCTGTTAACTCCCTCACTAATTGATTTGTGTACGAACACAAAAAAACCTTAAAATATTAGTTTTACAAATATTTTATTACTACTTTTACCCAATAATTGATTATTCTTGATTAATACATTATTATTTTACTAACAAACAAATTAATTTTATTTATTATGAAGAAGATTTTACTTTTTGTTGCATTAGCAACTTTTTCGTTAACCTCGTTTGGCCAGGCAAAGGTCTGGAATTTTAGTTTACCCCCATTTGGTGAAGAAGCGTCGTCAATTGATTTTAATACAACTCAAGTAATTGATGGCTTGACTATTGGGACTAATGGAGAAGCTCTGTTTTCATTGGATGCAAATAAAAAAAGTTTAGACGGAATTGATTACACACATCGTCTTAAAACCGGCGGTGGTGGAGCACCTGCTGAAGGTTCATTAATTCCTACTACCCGTTACTTGAAAATTGATGTTGCCGGAGATAGTGAAATTAATATCGCCATGATGGCTTCAAGTAGCTCTGCAACTCGAGTTTTGGTAGTAGTTAACTCGGACGAAACTCACACCGCTGAAATTCCTGATGTTATAGGATCATCTATCGCAAATTATACTCATAATTATAAAGGTGGCCCTACTTCTCTTTATTTTTATTCACAAGACAGTGGAATTAACTTTTATTCTTTCTCTGCTACCAATTTAGCTACTTCTTCGGTTAAGCAAACAAACGCAGGCAAGAGAATCATCAGCGAAAAAACTTACAATGTCCTTGGACACGAGATACCAAGTAACTCAAAAGGGTTGGTTATTCGAAAAATAACATTTGACGATGGATCAACCCAGTCTGTGAAAAACTACATCAGATGGGTGAAATAAAAATCTAAAACA
>JAAYIT010000308.1 GCA_012523295.1 Porphyromonadaceae bacterium
AACGAATTTTAGCTAACAAATTCCCTAACTTTAAAATAGCAGATTCTCTAAATCCATCAATTGCCAATAAAATTTTTAAGCAAAGAGACCAATATTTTGCTAAATTAGGTGGTAAAATGATACTGTCAATATTTAATATAGCCGAGAATTACCAAAATTATGAACAGCTATTTATCAATGGATTGCATAAATATAATAATGAATTAAAGAGTGATTCTTTAATTGAAAGCCTTATTTCCTATGAACGCTCAAGACCTTATCCAAATGATGATAGTGGATTTCTTTTTGACGTTGGAAGTATTGCAAAAACGCATTTTAACATTTCAGACAATGACTTAAAATTTAAAGAAGAATTAAAAACACAAGATCCAGATAAATATGAATTAATCGAAGAAATTCTAAGCTTGTCTGTCTTTCTACAAAACAATAATTATCAAGGTGTATTTGGACCTTTAATAAACGAAACTAAAAAATCAGAATGGCTTAAAAAATTAAATTCAGATTTAAACTTAATATCTGAAAATTCGGGTGTTAACAACTTGCTTGTAATTGCATTTTACCTCAAATTCAGGTATTTAATACGTAATACAACAAATCTTTCGGATTCCAATTTTCAGAGTCAAATTAATCATATTTTGAAACACGCAGAAAAAGAAGCCTCAATAGCACTTTTTTTAAATGGGTTATTTTTTGGAAGTTTAAAATTTAGAGAACTTTATTACGAATCTTTTCCTTTACCATTTTCAAAAGAAAAAATAACAACTCCGTCAATTAAAGAGTATGAAAGTGCTTTAAACAAAAAAACAGAACAGATTACATCTATAGAAAAAACCAAGAAAAAAACGGAACTTCTGTCAAATTCTGATAAAAAAACAGAAGTAATTTTAAACTGTTTTACTGAAAAGGACGAAATAGATTTACAAGAACTTAAAGATGAAATAAAAGAAAAAACAGGTGATACGTTAGGTAGAGGATTTAAGCAATTAAAAAAGATACTTGATAATATCCCAAACATTGTCATTGACGAAAAATCTTCACCTCAAAGAGCGAAACTAATGAAGCGAAGGCAGACAAATCCACAACCTGACCTATTTAACCAGCAAAAATAGCCAGCAGGCAACAAAAAAATTGGCAAGAGTGGCAGAAACGTCTTCGATTGAACGTTTATGTAAAATCAAAGTTTCTGCTCCGATTAAAAGTTAAGGGTAAAAATGCCACCCTCGCCAATTTTCAAACCGTTGTGTGTAATGCCAAAACAAACCTTTAGAAATTTAAACAATTGAACAATAAAATAAAAAGAATAGGAAAAAATGCACTCGCGATTTGGGGTGGAATATCATTAATTGGAATCATTCTGATTTTAGGGTATTTCTCTTATTCAATGACAATCGGAAATAAAACTGTTGAAAATAAAGCGACAAAATCTGACGTAAGATTTGTATTAAATTGGTGCGGACTTGGAGACCAAAGAATTGAAAAAGTCACAAATAGTTATGAATCAGGTCGCTCTTTTACTGGCGATTATCTGGATGCATATGCGATTGAAATATCAAAAGTGACACACGATGAATTGAAAAATAAAAACGGTTTCTATCGTTTAGATAGTTTGCCTCAAGTTTTGAATGATGCGATAAAAATGGCTAGTGGTTGGCAACACGAAATTCCTTGGTTTCCGAAATTGGAAGATTTAAAAAAAGAAGATGTATATGTTTATCCTTGGAGTATTTATTGCAATGGAATTACGCCAAGTGGAGCGGAATTAATATTTGTAGTGCCGAAAGACAAAAAAGTATATTATATCGGAACAAAAATGTGAAGAAGGCACTACACACAACAGCAGTTACAAGAAATGGCAAATTATTTGGTAAATTCACGTTTACGTTTCGCAAGAAATTTAGTAGTAACCGAAAGTATTTGGTTACGAAGTTTGCCACTTCTTGTAGCTGCGAAACGTTAGCAGCAAGCATTTAACCGAAGATGAAAATTATTGAAAACTATCTTAAAGAAGAAAACTACTTTGGACTATTAGTTTATGGACCATCAATCGACGAAATAATAGAAATATATAATAACACAATTCTGGTACCATTGAAATCTTTGTATCATAATCACTACATTGATTATATAAAGGATTTCTTTGAAACATTCAAATATAAATATGCAGTATCTAATATTGAAACATTTGATAAGGATTATTCCGATAATATTCCTGTTTGTTATATACTTTATAAATCCAATGAATCGCAATCTAACATATTAAATTTTGAGAAAGAATGTAGTGTTCATCTTGAAAAAGCAAAACTGTTTCTTTCTTTAATATCAGGTCAATCCCCCGTTGAGTTTTTTAAAGTTGTAAAAATGAATGGAAAAATTATGTATAAAACTGAATTAGTTCAGTATAACAGATTGCACAGACTATGGATTAGTTTAGAAGAGAAACTTTCATTCATTAATAACGCTGAAAAAATAATTGATAATCAAAATTTTTCCTTGTCACTTTTTCATGACGCAAACAAAGAGACTAATCATATATACAAATGTGCCAGATATTTTATGGTACTAGAAAGTATTACAGAAAGTAATCATGAATCTCGCAAACATGTAAAATCGTTTTTTGCTAAGAATAATTATTCGCCAACTTTAAACCACAATAATTCGGTCAGAAATTATAATTTGTCAAATATTGATGCTGTTGAAATTGCAGGCATAATGAGAGCGAAATTATTTCATGGTGCCGCTCTGAAATATGATTATTTTAAGAGAATCATTTCAGTACAAGACTACAATTATTTAATTTCTAATCCAGAAGAATTAAGTAAACACATGAGGGATTTATGTGAAACAGCGTTTTACTTAAAAAACAACCAAAATAATGAAAATGCCAGCCGCTAACATGGTATTGCCGCAATGGGGGCTGACGTGCTTCTATGAAACTTTTGTGCTTAAACAAACGGCAGTGCTTCTATTGAACTTTGGTGCTAAAAATCCCCCACTGCGACAATACCCGAACCGTTACCTGCTATGTTAGGACGACCGTTCACAACGACACAGTTTGACGGACTGAAAATCTAATTTTGCAGAAAACGGGGAACGCTGAAAACCGAATAGAGTAAGCACAAACGAAAAACAATTTTTAAAATGAAAAATTATCAATGCAAAAAGTGTAAAACACACATCACAAATGACAAATCACCAAGCAGTTTTAATTGCCCAGGTGGTGGAATGCACACTTGGACAGACTTGGGAGAAGTTGGACCCAACAATTACCAATGCAAAAAGTGCGGAACACTTGTAAAATCTAAAAATTCTCCATCTTCATTTAATTGCCCTTCTGGCAGTATGCACACTTGGACAAAACTGTAAAATGAAACCAAACATATTTAGACTTGCAACAAAGGAGCTGTCGCAAGACGGCTTCTTTACTTGGCTTTTACAGTGGGCAGACAACAACCATAATCAACACGACCAAAATCTAAATGAAACTGCAAAAGATTTTGTAAGGTTGTTACTTGGGCAGACACCTGACTACCAAGTCATCAAAGTTGAAGCAGGTAGGCAATGGAACAACATTGATATTTGGGCTGAAATAAATGACGAGTATTTTATCGGCATTGAAGACAAAACAAACACTGGCGAACATTCCGAACAATTGGAACGCTACAAAGACATTGCAACCAACCATTACAAAGAAAAAAATCATAAACTTGTATTTGTTTACCTTAAAACCGGAAATGAGAGTTTATCTACACTCAAAAAAATCATAGAGAAAGGTTACTCCACCGTTGACAGAAAAACCGTTTTAAGTGTTTTAAACAAAAGACAAGTGACAAACGAAATTTTTAATGACTTCAAAGAGTATTTGACAGTTATTGAAAATGCAACAAACTCTTACACAAAATTTGAAAACATCACATCTGAATGGAAAGCAGGAGAAGGTTTCTATATCAAACTGCAAGAGCAAATAAGTGAGTGGACAGACTGGCGTTATGTTGCAAATCAAATGGGCGGTTTTCTTGGCTTTTGGTATCACTGGACAGGCACTAACGAAATTGGAGAGATTTATATTCAAATTGAAAACGCTTTTGAGTATGGTATCAAACTCGTTATAAAAATTGCTGACTGGGAACCAAGCACAGACACTTTGTATCGTTTGTTGAATGAGATAAAACCATTCGCAGAAAAAAATGGGCTTACAATTACTAAGCCTGACAAATACCGAGCAGGCTCAACATCAACATTAGCAATTGTTCAAAACGCTTTTTCGGTTGACAATGACGGAAACATTGAACTTGACAAATTTATATTAACATTAAAAAAATTAGAAACAACACTTGACGAATACTGCAAAGACAAAGAAACACAGCAGGTAACAGCGGTTTTGCAATAGCGGGGCTGACGTGCTTCGTATGACAGTTTGTGCGAATTCAATATTTGTTCTTCGTATGAACTTTAGTGCTAAAAATCCCCGCCATCGCAAAGCCGCAAAACGTTATGCACAATGCGATTTGAACGCTCCGTCTAAAGATAACCCGAAGTAATTTTGTACATTTGTAGTTGTAAATTGAATAAACGAAAAAAAAGAATGTTGAATAAAACCAAACATACAATTATAAACGGAGATAGCCGACAAATGAGCGAACTCAAAGATGAGAGTGTTCATTTGATTGCGACTTCGCCACCTTATTGGCAATTAAAAGATTACGGTTCGGAAAACCAAATTGGATTTCACGATGATTATGAAACTTACATCAATCACCTAAACTTAACTTGGCAAGAGTGTTTCCGAGTTTTACATAAAGGTTGTCGCCTTTGTATTAATATAGGAGACCAATTTGCGCGTTCTACTTATTACGGTCGCTACAAAATTATACCCATTCACGCAGAAATAATTAAATTCTGCGAAATGATTGGTTTTGATTTTATGGGGCAAATTATTTGGCAGAAAGTAACTACGATGAATACTTCGGGAGGAGCAAGTATTATGGGAAGTTACCCAAACCCAAGAAACGGAATTGTAAAGTTGGATTTTGAATATGTTTTGTTATTCAAAAAACAAGGAAACGCTCCTAAACCAACCAAAGAACAGAAAGAAAATTCAGCAATGACCAATGAAGAATGGAATACTTATTTTAATGGACATTGGTATTTTCCCGGAGCAAGGCAAGATAAACATTTAGCAATGTTTCCTGAAGAGTTACCACATCGTTTAATCAAAATGTTTTCATTTCCAGGCGAAACGGTTTTAGACCCTTTTATGGGAAGTGGAACAACTGCTTTAGCTGCAAGAAACTTAAATAGAAATTCAATTGGTTATGAAATTAATCCCGATTTTATTCCAATCATCAAAGAAAAAATCGGAATAGATGATGCTTTTATGAAAGTTGAAACTGAAATCATCAAACAGCCCGAGTTAAAAACAAATTTTGAAAAACGAATCAAAGAGCTGCCTTATCAATTTGTGGACACACATAAATTAGACAAGAAAATTGACGTAAAGAAAATTCAATATGGTTCTAAAATCGATGCTAAGAGTACAGGAAAACGAGAAAATTTTTTCTCTGTAAAAGAAATCATCAGTCCAGAACTTATCCGTTTAAGTAACGACTTGACAATTCGCTTAATTGGTATTAAGCAAAATCCAACAATTAACGAAAAAGCAACCGAATATTTAACTAATAAAGTTCGTGGAAAAAAAGTATTTCTGAAATATGACGAAATTAAACACGACAATGAAAATAATCTAATGGCTTATTTGTATCTTGAAAATAAGACTTTTATAAATGCTCATTTATTGAAAGAAAATTTAGCATGGGTAGATAATTCCATTGATTTTAAATATAAAACTAAATTCAATACATATATCAATGGATAAAAATTATTGTGCCAAAACAGAAGGCGAAGGCTTCAAATTCAAACACGAAACTCTTTTAAATTATGCACTTAATCGGTGGGGGCTTAATAAAGCTTATAGCGTAGGTGCATTAGCAGAACTAATTAGAGATTGTGCTCCTCAAGATTATTTGGAATGGGAAGAATATTATTTCGCAAAAGCAAGACAGAAAAAGAAGAATGGATTAAAGATTACACGTGAATACATCACTTCATTAGGACAAACATTATATATTAAACTTTCAGAAGTTGTCCAAAGCGAATTAGCTTCTATTACAGAAGAAGAATGTATAGATTACGCATATAACTTGGTACTTCGTAGAACCTATGATGGGTACAGAACTGAAATCGAAACAATTTATGGACAATTGGAAGGTGCAATTGGACTGAATATAGAGCCCGCACCTGATAATTGGGATAGAGCTTATAGCGTTGATTTTTTTATTCAAGTTGGAGAAAGATATATAGGCATTCAAATAAAACCTATTGAATCTGGTCAAGCTTTAAATCAATACCAATGGATTGAAATGCACAAAGTAAACCATCAAAAATTTGAAGAAAAATTCGGAGGGAAAGTTTTCTTTGTCTATTCTACAAAAGTGGGTGGAAAAAAGAGAATCTTCAACGTAGAGGTAATTGACCAAATTAAAACAGAAATAGAACGGTTAAGGTAATCCGCACTGTGCATAACAGCGGTTTGGCAAAAGTGGCGGTTCAGTGCTCCGCAGACACATTTGTGGTTAATCAAAGTTTGGTTCTCCGCATCAACATTTGTGGTGAAAATCGCCACCTTCGCCAAGCCCCAATACGTTATACTTTACTTACATCACAATAGAAAATTAACAGATCCACACTCCAGTATCAAAATAAATTCCTAACTTTACACCACAGATAGTTGTTACATAACTATCAAAACGCAAACAATTTTACAAACACACTAAAATTCCCCCTTCAGGGGGTTAGGGGGCAACTATATGAACCGAATACTCTGGGCTGACGACGAAATTGATTTGCTTCGTCCGTACGTCATTTTTTTAGAAGAAAAAGGATACACCGTATCCACCGTTACCAACGGCAAAGACGCCATTGACCTTGTGCAGAAAGAGACGTTTGACATTATCTTTCTGGACGAAAACATGCCGGGATTGAGCGGGCTCGAAACGCTTTCGCAAATCAAAACCATTGACCCGAACGTCCCGCTTGTGATGATTACCAAAAGCGAGGAAGAGGACATTATGAACATGGCTATCGGGAATAAAATTGCCGATTACCTGACCAAGCCGGTCAATCCGAGCCAAATTCTGCTCACACTGAAAAAAAACATTCACAAACGCGAAATCGTAACCGAACACACCACAAGCACTTATCAGCAGGAGTTTCGGAATATCGGCATGCAAATTGGCGACAGCCTGACGTGGAACGACTGGGTAGATGTGTATAAAAAGCTCGTTTTCTGGGAGTTGGAACTTGCCGACGCCGATAATAACATGGACGAAATGCTTCGGATGCAGAAAGACGAAGCCAACAGCACGTTCAACAAATTTATCAAACGAAACTACATGGATTGGATGGCAAACGCTGAAAACCGCCCCATGTTGAGCCACGAATTGATAAAAAACAAGGTTTTCCCGTTGCTTGACGAAGGAGAAAAAGTCTTTCTCGTGGTAGTGGATAATTTCCGCTACGACCAATGGCTCGTTATCCGCGAAATGTTGAGCGAGTTTTTCACGTTTACCGAAGAAGAAACCTATTGCAGTATCCTTCCCACCGCTACGCAGTACGCCCGTAACGCCATTTTTTCGGGATTGATGCCGTTGCAAATTCAGCAGATGTTTCCCGAACTTTGGGTGGAAGAGGAAGACGAGGAAGGGAAAAATATCCACGAAGAAGCGCTCCTGCAAACACAAATGGACCGTTTCCGGAAAAAACACACGTTCTCGTTTCACAAAGTGTTTGAGAGTAGTTTCTGCCAAAAAGTGATTGAGCAACTGCCCCGCATGGACAGCAACGACCTGAACGTCGTGGTGCTGAATTTTATCGATATGCTTTCGCACGCGCGCACTGAGAGCAAAATGATGCGCGAACTTGCCAACGACGAAAAAGCTTACCGCTCACTCACGCTCTCATGGTTCCGCCACTCGGCAACGTACGATTTGTTCAAAGCCATTGCCCAACGGGGTTACAAAGTGATAGTAACCACCGACCACGGCACCATTCAGGTGAAAAATGCCATCAAAGTGGTGGGCGACAAAAACGTGAATACCAACCTGCGCTATAAAGTGGGTAAAAGTCTGAGCTACAACAAGAAAGAGGTTTTTGAAATCCTACAACCGCACCGCGCCGGCTTGCCAAGTCCCAACGTCAGTTCCGCTTATATTTTTGCCGGAAACGATGACTTTTTTGCTTATCCGAACAACTACAATTACTACGTCGGCTACTACAAAAACACGTTTCAGCACGGCGGAATTTCTCTTGAAGAGATGATTATTCCGGTGGTAACGATGGAGGCAAAAGCGATCTAACTTCTACGCTGTAAGATTCAAATTTTTAATTTGCCTTTGCAACAATTCCAAAGGTCTGCGACCATTTGGAATAGTTGATTTTTCAACTTTTGAAGAGGTTTCGGATATGGAGAAATTTGTTGCTAACACTAAGCAGAAAATCCCACCATACCCTGATAATAAGTCTTTTGATTAATTGCTATCCAAATTATCTGTTTTTTTTAATCTTGCAATATAAACTCATAACCAGTTGAAAAACATCTTCCGCTTCATTTTCTAATGGTTCAAAGTAGGTTTTCAAAAACTCTTCGGCTTTTACCCGTCTATTTTCTTTGACATAATCGGTATAAAGCACGCCGTTTTCTCGCACTAAATCAAACACTTTGACCCCTTTCTGTGAAAAACTACCCGATGTAATACCATCCGCTATACGGATATTTTTATATGATTTATAATAATCATTTTCGTTTTTAAAATCACTCATTTTGGGAAGATTCATAATGTTGAAATCGATATTAATATGAAAAGAATCTTCTCCTTGAGCAATTACCACATCATTTACTTGTTTGAAGACTTGGCTCGCAATAGGCTCAGCCGCTAAAAACATAAAGGGAAAACCGCTTGGTATTTCATGTATATAGTAGATATTTTTGCTTAAATCAACGGGACCGCCTAAAAAATGCAGTTTGTTAAAATCTAATTTTACTGTAAATGGAAGATTTCCATTGTTTTTAGTAGAAAATGTTGTGTGTTGCGAAGTAAATCCGTCTTGAAATAATTTGTTTTCCAAAAAAAGTTTTCCTTTGTAATAAATTCGATAAAGAGCAGGCGTTGATTTAAAATTGAAATCATCATTGACAATAGTCCATTCCAACGGTTTTACCATTTCGTATTTCCACATTTCTACACCATCATCCCGAAAAGTGACTGAGCCTTGAGATGCAAAAAAAGCTGAATGTTCGGTTTCTAAATGGCTCCTTAAAGCCAAAGGTTTATCATAGACGTGCCCGTTGAGCAAACGATAACGCGTCATTTCGGGATTGGAATATTCAATTTCCGAATTGGTTTCTAATATTCGGATAATAACCTTAGTGCTTTCAGAAGAAACTTTAGCAAAATCTCCGTTTGGGTAGATTTCATAAATTCCGGGGTTTATTTGCACATAATTCTCAAAATTTGGTACTCTTGTCCAATTCGATTCTGCTTTTAGAAAATCATTTAACAAATAGAGTTTAAATTTGATTTTATCATCCGCTGCTATTAAATACGTCTCACTTATGCCTCGTCCTTTCGGATATGCCTTTCCTATGCTCAAACTCTTTGCAGCCCGTTGCGAGATTTTTCATCCGAAGCTCTTCTATTATCAGGATTTGCAATCCGTTTACAAACTTTTATACTACAAAATAAGGAGTATTATGTAATTAACACACTCTAAAAGATACACTAAATCACCCAAATCCTCATGTCCCTTTTTTGAAAATCTTTGTAGAGTATCTACATAAATTTCATTTTTAACATCATAATCTAATCCAGGAACTTCTGCTATGGATCTAAATTCACTTATAAAATAATTAAAAGACTTATCTCTAAAATTTAATTCAGTAACTATTTGGATTCGAAATTGTTAACACTTAACTTTACAATAACTCCAAGTTAATAAAACAATCAAAAGAACTACTACAAGTGTTCCATAAATTGCATAAATTTGGTTTAATTATTTTACAAATATAAAGTAAACGAACAATATTTGTTAAATTTTATGTTGTTTTTCTTGAAATCCATCTTTTATAAAACTAACTTCCACAACTCAACTCTTTTCCACTTATTTTTCGTAAATTTGTCCTTTCTAATAAAATAGCTGTTACTTCAGAAGTAACAGCTATCTAATGTACATTTTCCCAATCGTAAATCTAAAATCGTAAATTGCTAAATCGTAAATGAAATCCTATACAAATGTCTTTGACCTCGGTAACCTTCAATCCGCCGTACAAGAAGCGCTTGAAATCAAGAAAAACCGTTTCGCCTACAAGCAGTTGGGTGAAAATAAAACGCTGTTGATGGTGTTTTTCAATTCGAGTTTACGAACCCGGTTAAGCACCCAAAAAGCCGGCATGAACCTCGGTATGAACACGATGGTGCTCGACATTAACCAAGGCGCGTGGAAGCTCGAAACCGAGCGGGGCGTCATCATGGACGGCGACAAACCGGAACATATCCTTGAAGCTATCCCCGTGATGGCAGGCTATTGTGATATTATTGGTGTGCGGGCGTTCGCGCAGTTTGAAAGCAAAGAATTTGACTACAACGAAACCATTCTCAACCAGTTTATCACGCATTCCGGCAAGCCCGTTTTCAGCATGGAAGGCGCCACGAGCCACCCGTTGCAGGCGTTTGCCGACCTGATAACGATAGAAGAATACAAGCGCACCGCCCGCCCAAAGGTGGTACTCACTTGGGCGCCACACCCGAAAGCGCTTCCGCAGGCGGTTCCCAATTCTTTTGCCGACTTTATGAACGAAGCCGACATGGATTTCGTAATCACGCACCCCGAAGGCTATGAGTTGAGCGAGCAGTTTGTGCGTGGCGCGCGCGTGGAATACGACCAGATGAAAGCTTTTGAAGGCGCCGATTTTATTTATGCCAAAAATTGGGCATGCTACCAAGACCCGAATTACGGTAAAATCCTTTCCACCGACCGCTCGTGGACGGTATCCGAACGGCAAATGGCAGTAACCAACAATGCCTATTTTATGCACTGTCTGCCCGTCCGCCGAAATATGATTGTCAGCGACGCGGTCATTGACAGCCCGCAATCCATCGTTATTCCGCAAGCCGGAAACCGGGAAATTTCGGCGCAAACGGTGATAAAAAGGATGATAGCCCCCTAAATCCAAACCCCTCCGTCAGCTGACGGAAGGCATTAGGACGTGCGGTGCAGGAAATTTTCGGGTGTGGCAACATTCCTGTCGCAAATGTGCAAAACGCTCACGTATTTATTGTCAATAAACAAATGTATTCAATCCCAATAAACACTTTTTTCATCACTAAAATGACAACACAAGATCTTGACAATACAGAAAACGGCAAATTACGCTCCACAACTCCCCCTTCAGGGGGTTGGGGGGCAGGTTTAGACGCTATCAAATCCGCCATCCGCAATATCCCCGATTTCCCGAAACCGGGCATTCAGTTCAAAGACATTACCACCGCACTTAAAAATCCGGAAGTGCTTCAACTAATGACCGATACGCTATACAATTACTATAAAAACCGAGGCATAACCAAAGTGGTGGGCGTGGAAAGTCGCGGGTTTGTAATCGGCAGTATTTTGGCGTATAAGCTCAATGCGGGATTTGTACTGCTTCGCAAACCGGGCAAGCTCCCCGCCGACACGTATCGGGTGGACTACGAGCTTGAATATGGTATTGACGGATTGGAAATTCACAAAGATGCGATCGAGCCCGACGATGTGATTTTGCTTCACGACGACCTGCTCGCCACCGGCGGTAGCGCCAACGCGTCGCTTCAACTGCTCCGTAAATTTGGCGATAACCCGATTTACGTAAGTTTCCTGATAGAATTACTTGAATTGGAGGGAATTACACGCTTGGACGAAGCCATTGATGTGTATTCGTTGGTGCAGTATTAGCTAAAAAAGCCCCCTAAATCTCCGTCAACTGACGAAGGACTTATGGATACCCAAATAATAGAGACAAACTATGATTTTAATAATTTACTGTTTTATACCATTAAAACCATGAGAACAATACAAATAAAACTACCTGAAAGCGTTGAAATGCAAGATTACGATTTTTTGATGGCGGTAGCTTCAAAGCTTTATCAAGACTGCAAACTGACGCTCGGCCAAGCTTCTCAAGTAGCCGGAGTATCGAAACGCACCTTTATAGAATTGCTTGGAAAATACGGTGTTTCCGTATTCAGCGAAAAGGTAACGGACTTAAAAAGTGATTTTGAAAATGCGTAGAATAGTCATTGCTGATACAAGCACTTTAATTATTTTTCAAAAAATCGATGAATTTGATATTTTGAAGAAAATGTATGATGAAGTAGCCGTTACGAAAGAAATTGTCGATGAATTTGGCGAAGCGCTTCCTGAGTGGTTTCTAATAGAAGAAGTAAGCAACAAAACGTATCAAACTCTTTTAGAAACACAAGTGGATTTAGGCGAAGCAAGTGCGATTGCCTTAGCTATTGAAAAAAAGAATTCATTATTGATTTTGGACGACCTAAAAGCGCGAAAATTAGCTCAAAAATTGAATTTAGAAATCACAGGTACTTTGGGCATTTTACTGAAAGCTAAACATTTAAATATTATTTCAAATGTAAAGTCAATGATTGACAAATTAATTGAAACTGATTTTAGAATTTCTGACAACATAATTCAAGAAGTGTTAAAAATAAGCGGTGAAACAGAATAATAATCAAGTACGTAGTTAATGAAATTAAACAAAAACATTTCTGATAAGGACAATAAGCATATCGCCACAGCCGAAAAATCCCTCTATAGAGCTTGTCCCGAACTTGATTTGGGAGGGTCGAGGGGCCTTACCCTTATCAAAGTCGGTGGAAAAATCGTGGAAAATCCGGAAACGCTAAAACAATTGCTAACTGATTTTGCAGATATCGAAGGATATAAAGTTCTGGTGCACGGGGGTGGTCGCTCTGCTACGGCTTTGGCGGAGACACTCGGCATTGAAACAAAAATGGTGAACGGACGGCGGATCACCGACCGGAATATGCTTCAGGTGGTAACCATGGTTTACGGCGGATTGGTGAATAAAAATATCGTTACAGGACTACAGGCATTGGAAGTGAACGCATTAGGATTGACCGGAGCTGATCTGAATTATATGCGCAGCGAAAAACGTCCGGTAAAAGACGTGGATTACGGCTACGTAGGCGATGTAAAAGAAGTGAACGGCGAAATACTTGCCGAGCTTATTCACAAAGGAATAACACCCGTTCTCGCACCACTCACGCACGACAAAAAAGGCAACCTGCTTAACACAAACGCCGATACCATTGCCGGAGAGGCAGCAAAGGCATTGGCAAAATTCTTTGATGTAACACTTGTGTTTTGCTTTGAGAAAAAGGGCGTTCTAGCTGATGAGAATGATGATGACAGCGTTATTGAAAAAATTAATTTTGCTTCATTTAAGAAACTTGTAGCGGATGGTGTAATTTCAGGCGGAATGATACCGAAACTTGAAAACTCCTTTGACGCGCTCAATGCAGGCGTAAAAGAAGTGATAATTACACGGGCTGATAAGATTACTACAGATAAAATAGGAACTCATATAAATCTTTGAAATTATGAAACGGTTGTTACTTTTTAGTATGTCACTAAGCTTGTTGATTGGAAATATTTTTTCTCAAGAAGAAATAAAGCTCTACCCAAACGGACCGAGTAAGACCAACGAGATTAAAACCCCTGAGAAATGGCGTGATAAGGACTTTCTATTAGATATTAGCAAGCCGAGAATGTACGCTTACATTGTTCCAAAAGAAAAAGCAAACGGCACAGCCGTGGTTATTTGCCCGGGCGGCGGATATTCGGGCGTTTCTGCTGTAAAAGAAGGTGCTGAAATTGCTGAATGGTTCAATCAATTTGGTGTTTCGGCTTTTGTGCTTTATTACAGAATGCCGAACGGACATTACGAAATCCCCTTGAAAGATGCACAAACCGCACTCTCTATCGTACGAAAACGAGCTAAAGAGTGGTATATCAACAAGAAAAAAATCGGAATAATGGGCTTTTCTGCCGGCGGTCATTTAGCTTCAACTGTTGGTACTCATTTCAAAAATAAAAAGGAACGTCCTGCTTTTATGATTTTGGGATATCCGGTGGTAACGATGGACAAAAGTCTTACCCATCAAGGTTCTCGGAATAATTTATTAGGGAAAAATCCGTCCGATGAATTGGTGAAAGCCTTTTCAAATGAGCTGCGAGTTACCAAAAAAACTCCGCCTACTTTTATCGTTCATGCCAAAGATGATAAAGCTGTCCCAATCGAAAATAGCGAAAACCTGTACAAAGCATTGCAAAAAAACAATGTGAAAGCAGAGCTTCAGATTTATGATATCGGTGGACATGGTTTTGGTATGCGCAAAAAAGGAATTCCGGCCGATCATTGGGATGAAGTGTTGAAAAAATGGTTGAAGAGAGAAAAATTAATTTTTTAATATACGATTGGGAGTTTTTTTCGTAAAAAATGAAGGTCAATAAATTTTTGTTTTCAAGATAATTTTGCAAAATTTTATGTCAAACTCTATTGAGCTCCTCAAAAAAATGATTTCTATCCCTTCTTTCAGTAGAGAAGAGGAACGTTGTGCCGATTTGATTGAGCAATATATTGCGGAAAACGGTTACTCCGTATCACGACTGAAAAATAATGTGTGGACCATAGCAGGTGGATTTGATGGAAGTAAACCAACGTTACTGCTCAATTCACATATAGACACAGTGAAACCCGTTGCCGGATGGACATTAGATCCATTTCAGCCAACAGAAAAAGAAGGAAAAGTCTATGGACTTGGTAGCAACGATGCAGGAGCTTCGGTGGTGGCTTTGCTGCACACTTTTTTCCTACTTTCAAAAGAAAATCAACCGTATAATCTGATATTTGCCGCGACTGCCGATGAGGAAATTTCCGGTAAAAACGGTGTCGAATTATTGCTGAAAGAACTTCCAAAAATAGATTTCGCAATTGTGGGTGAGCCTACTGAAATGAATTTGGCAGTTGCCGAAAAAGGGCTGATGGTGCTTGACTGTACTGTCCGCGGTAAAGCAGGTCACGCAGCACGAGATGAGGGAGAAAATGCTATCTACAAGGCATTTCAAGATATTGAATGGTTTAGAAACTACCGCTTTAAGAATGTTTCGGAGTTTTTAGGCGAAGTAAAAATGACCGTAACACAAATCAACGCAGGTACGCAACACAATGTTGTGCCGGACAAGTGTACTTTCGTGGTGGACGTTCGCAGCAACGAACTTTATTCTAACGAAGAGATATTGGAAGAAATAAAAAAACAGGTCAACTGTGCTATAGAGCCTCGTTCCACAAGGTTAGGTTCCTCTGCCACACCGCTCAACCACCCAATTGTTGTGAAAGCAAAAGAGCTGGGCAAAGAAGTTTTCGGTTCGCCAACACTTTCCGATCAAGCTTTGATGCCGTTTCCAAGTGTAAAAATCGGTCCCGGTAAATCCTCCCGCTCACATACCGCCGATGAATTTATCGAATTAAACGAGATCGAGGAGGGGATAAGCATTTATTATCAGTTGTTGAACAAAACCCCTCTTTAAGGGAGATTAAGGGCTGATTTCACCTCTGAATGTGATAGCTTGCCTTGATGTGTCCCAAACCGCCAAGTCGGCTTTGCCATTTTCCCAAATCGTAAATAAATACCTGATTTGTCTGCAGAGATCATTCATGCGAATTTCCACCATCCAACTTCCTCGCTTTTTTCCGGGAACAACATTATAGCTAAAATTCAGACTTTTAAAAACAAGCGGTGATTCCGCAGGATTCCAGGGGGCTTCATACGCTACACCAAAATACGCTAAATGCGAATAAATCGTGTCTTGCGTAACTTTGACATCATAAGAGGATGTTAAATGTCGTGGTTGGAAGTTCCCCATTGGAATAACATAATTTGCTTCAAAAATAAATTTCCCGGACTCTATTTTTTCATTTAAAATTCGCTGTTCTTCAGCAAGTTGGGTTGCTG
>JAAYIT010000309.1 GCA_012523295.1 Porphyromonadaceae bacterium
AAAAAACAAATATTCAAAAAGCAAGCAAAGTGCGTTCTACAAAAGGATTACTTACATTCGTATTTGGCAGAATTGCGGCAGCTTACATTAATCTGATTTATTAATTCAAACCCTGATTCGCATGATTATTCGCAATCATTCCTTTTTGTTGCAATTTTGAATTGTTACGCCGTAATCATCCCTATATTCGGCATGGTTGCCTATTTACGTCATTAGACAACGGGACAAACCGACTTGAAGCGGTTAGTCCCAATCTAAAAAAACATTATTTAGATTAAGAACAAAAACGGATAATCATATATTTTAAATTGTAAATAACTTCCTCTGTTGAGGTTGGAAATTTAAATGAAACAGCCATTAAAAGCAAATTTTCACTCAAGCCGTATGAAGATGAATGGCGTGTTCCATACGTCCTTAATATAAAAAATAAATAATCTTCGTATGAAAATTATTATCGCCGGTGCCGGAGAAGTCGGAACTCACTTAGCCAAATTACTTGCCAAAGAAAGTCTTGACACCACTTTACTCGATGAAAATCCGGATCGATTAACTGATTTAGAAATGAATTACGACTTGCTCACCCGGGTCGGCTCACCTACTTCTATCGAAAGTTTGAAAGATTGCGGAGTGGCTCAAGCAGACTTGTTTATAGCCGTCACACCGTCCGAATCGGTCAATATGACTGCTTGTATGCTTGCTACAAATCTCGGTGCGAAAAAAACGCTTGCCCGAATTGAAAACTTCGAATACCTGATACCCGAGAATCGGGAGTTTTTCCATTCATTAGGTGTTGATAACCTGATTTTTCCCGAAAACTTAGCTGCAAAAGAGATTGTTCAATCGCTCAAATATCCTTGGCTTCGTCAGAATTTGAGTTTTCACAACGATGCGTTGATTCTTATCGCGTTGAAAGTAAGAGCCGGCGCTCCTTTTTTGGATAAGAAGTTCAACACAGGATATTTTGATCATGGCAAGTTTCGTGTCGTTGCCATCAACAGAAAGAACGAGACCATTATTCCAAAAGGGGATGATATGATTCTCTCCAACGATATCGTTTATTTGATAACAATGAAAGAGAATGTTGACTTTGTGAGAACTGAGGCCGGGAAAAAAGACTTCAGTGTGAAAAATGTGATGATAATGGGTGGAAGCCGGATAGCTCAAAAAACGATTCAGTACCTTCCTAATCATATTCATGTGAAAATCTTGGAACGTGATAAGGATAAGTGTTATCAATTGGCGGATTGCTTGAATAACGCGCTGATTATCAACGCGGACGGTAGAAATGTAGAAGCGCTTCGAGCTGAAGGAATTGAAGAAATTGATGCATTTGTAGCCACAACTTCCAATTCTGAAGCCAACATCTTGTCTTGTTTGGAAGCAAAGCGTCTTGGCGTGAAGAAGACTGTCGCCGAGGTTGAGAATATCGATTACATTCAGCTTGCGGAAGAGTTGGACATTGGCACAGTGATAAATAAAAAACTGATCGCGGCAAGTTATATCTACCAGCTCACTTTGGATGCGGATGTGCTGGATGTGCGTAGCTTAACGTCCGCTGATGCTGAAGTAGTCGAGTTTGTTGCCAAGCCCGGTTCGAAAATTACGAAAGCGCAAATAAAAGATATCCGATTGCCGGAAAATGTAAATATTGGCGGAGTGGTGCGCAATGGCATTGGGACTGTTGCTTATGGGAACACCCAGATTCTTGCCGGTGATCAAGTGATTGTATTCTGTGCTTCATCAACGATTAGAAAAGTGGAATCATTATTTTAGTTTACCGGAAAAGAAGATAAAATAAGTTGTACAGAAAAGTAGTCTGCTATCCCAACTAAAAAACTAATTGACTTACTAAGGGCGGTCAGACAATCAACCACTTTTCAAACTCTGTGAATAAAGATTTAAACATAAAGCTGATTCTCAAAGTGTTAGGAGGATTGCTCCTTATTGAAGCAATCCTTCTTTTAACACCTATTGTTGTAGCCTTGATATACGGTGAAGGTGAAATGATTCGCTTTTATCTGATTACTATCGGAGTAGCTTTGATATTGGGAGGCGCGGGAGTTTTTGTGGGTCGGGATGCCGATGCTGATATCGGGAAAAGAGATGGAGCTATTATTGTAACTGCTACGTGGCTTTTATATACCTTGGTTGGTTCTTTGCCATTTGCTCTAAGTGGCTGTATTCCTAATTTTACCGATGCGTTTTTTGAGTCACTTTCCGGATTTACCACAACCGGGAATACGATTTTGGACAACATCGAGTCTCTTCCTTTCAACATCCTGTTTTGGCGATCGATGACCCACTGGATTGGCGGATTGGGAATTATTGTTATTTTTCTGGCCATTTTGCCGATGATTGGCGGCGGCGGATTCCAGCTTTTTAATGCTGAAACTACTACACCGCTGAAGGAGAAAATAGCTCCGAAAATGAACGAAATGGCGAAGATACTTTTCTTTGTTTATCTTACAATTACCATACTTTGCGGGTTTTCGCTTTTTGCGGCCGGGATGAATGTGTTTGATTCCATCAATCATGCGCTTTCCATTGTCAGCACCGGTGGTTTCTCTACAAAACAGACAAGTATTGCATATTTTCAATCTCCTGCCATTGAGTATGTTACCATACTTTTTATGTTCTTTTCCGGAGTTAACTTTATCTTGTTTTATTTCTTGATTAAGCTGCAGTTTTTGAAAATCAAAAGAAATGATGAGTTAAAATACTACGTGATTGTGTTGCTGGTTTCGGCGGTGATTATCTTTTTGTCCCATTTGGACTACAGCAATACGAAGGATTTCAAAGGAGTGGAACAATCATTCAGAAGCAGCTTGTTTATCGTCACTTCATGTATTACATCTACCGGATTGGCAACGGAAGATTACACGCTTTGGAACTCATTTACGTGGGTGGTGATGCTTGTTTTAATGATTTCCGGCGCATCTACCTATTCTACTTCGGGCGGGATTAAAATCGCCCGGTTAGTCATTCTTTCCAAGTTCTGTTACTATGAATTTAAGAAATTAGTTCATCCCAACGCGATTCTTCCCGTAAAATTCAACGGTCAAATGATTAAAGACGATGTGATGATGCGTATTCTCGCCTATTCGATGATTTATATTTTCATCATAGTTGTCGGTTCGTTTTTCCTTAGTTTGACCGGGCTTGGATTTCAGGAATCCTTAAGCGGAATGATTTCATGCATGAGCGATGTGGGGCTTGGTTTAGGGCAACTTGGTCCATCGCACAGCTTCGCTGATGTGCCGGTATTGAGTAAGTGGTTTCTTGCATTCGTGATGATTGTCGGGCGGTTGGAAATTTATTCGGTTCTACTCCTTTTCACACCTGTTTTTTGGAGAAAATAATTTTATTGTATGCCGCTAAAGTCAAAGATAAACTTCAAGTTGGTTTCTCGCGTATTGGGAAATCTTCTGCTTGTAGAGAGTGGTGCCCTATTTTTTGTGCTGTTTATAAGCTTGATCTATTCAGAAAATGATGGTAAGTATTTTGTTTATAGCGGATTGGTCGCTTTAGTTGTAGCGTTAATTTTGATTTTTATAGGGAAAAAAGCACCGGAGCGAGCCGGAAAACGGGAAGGTTCGATGATTGTAGCCTTTATTTGGGTGTTGTTTTCATTGATTGGTGCGTTGCCGTTTTGGATAAGCGGCGCTATCCTCTCTTACACAGATGCTTTTTTTGAAACCATGTCCGGTTTTACCACTACGGGAGCCTCTGTTTTGAATAATATTGAAGAATTATCACACGGAATTCTTTTCTGGCGATCACTGACTCACTGGCTTGGCGGACTTGGAATAGTGGTGATTTCCTTGGCGATACTTCCAATGCTCGGAATCAACGGCTCGCAACTCTTTGTGGCAGAAGCTACCGGTCCCACAAAGGATAAATTCAGCCCAAAAATAAACGACACGGCAAGGATTCTCTTTATTGTCTATTTTTCATTGACTTTTATCGAAACCTTATTCCTCCTTTTTGGCGGGATGTCGCTCTTTGATGCCGTGACACACTCATTCGCAACCATAGCTACCGGAGGTTTTTCTACCAAGCAGGCCAGCATTGGATATTGGGAATCTTCGCCTTACATTCAGTATGTGCTCTCATTTTTTATGCTGTTAGCCGGTGCCAATTTTGCACTCTATTTTTTCGGATATAAAAGAAAATTCTTTAAGATCAGAGAGAATGAAGAATTACGATACTACGTGTTAGTCATGCTTGGAGCAAGTTTTGCTATCATGTTTACATTGATAGACTTCAATAATGTTGTGAATTTTGCTGTTGTTGAAAAAGCGTGGCGTGATTCGTTTTTCACTATTTCCTCCCTGATGACAACTACCGGTTTTTCTACCGTGGATTACATGACGTGGAAGCCGCTTACCTGGGTTGTCATAGTTATTATCATGCTTATCGGAGCATCTGCCGGCTCTACGTCAGGCGGTATCAAAATGGTTCGTGTTGTAATTGCCACTAAAGCTTGCTATTATGAATTTAAGAGGTTGCTTCATCCTCCGGCAGTAATTCCGGTGAAGTATAATAAGCATGTGCTCAACGAAAGTGTTTTGACACGGGTTCTGACATTTATTATCTTGTACCTTGTCATAATCCTGATTGGGATTCTGATTTTGTTGATTTCGGGAATGGGAGTGGGAGAGTCGATTGGAAGCATGATTACATGCGTTAGCTGTGTCGGGCCGGGATTTAATTCGGTCGGACCTGCCGGAAACTATGCTGCTATTCCCGAATTCAGCAAGTGGTTTCTTACTTTCGTCATGCTTTTAGGCAGACTGGAACTTTATACAGTACTGATTATTTTTACTCCGGCGTTTTGGAGGGGATAATTACAGAAAAATAAATGGAGCACATTTAAATTTGCAGTTTAAAAGTTCAACTATATCACTTCCTTGTCCCGCTGCTTTTAATTTGAGAATAAAAAATTTGCCATTCCACAAAAAATTCCTATTTTCGCATTTCTACTTTCTATCAAACAATCAAATAAACTGAGAAACCATGAATATTTACGAAATGACCGATCGTTTTCCTGCTCAATGTAATTGGAAATATCAAGACGAAACTGTTAAAGAAGTTCTAATGAAAGACTCCGGTTACATCAAAGATTTAATTTTACTGAATGAAAAATTTGCAATTTCAGAAAGTTGTTTCGAAGAAGCAAAGGAGTTGACCAAAGGTTTTACTGACAAGAGGTCTCCTGAAATCATTAATGACGTTAAACAGAGCAAAATACCTTATGATTATGATTTCAACGATCAAAAGTTGTTGGAAGTCAATAGGTCAAAACTTTCCAAATGAAACAGCGATTTTAAGATAAATTTCAAAACATGAGAATTATTAATGGCGTGTTTCATTCGACATTAATGTTAAAAATAAACTTTAACCGTATGCATTTAAAGCAAAAAAACGCGAACTAATTCGCGTTTTTTTATGCTCTATATAGAAGCGAGGTGAAATATTAAATAATTTTTTCCAAAGAAGCTGTCGTTTTTGCAATTTCTTCTGAACTTAAATCAAAGTTTCTCAAATCACCATCAAAGTACGAGTCATACGCTGTCATATCTACAAATCCATGACCGGAAAGATTAAATAAAATTGTCTTTTTCACACCTTCTTCCTTCGCTTTATTTGCTTCACGGATAGCAGCGGCGATGGCGTGCGCAGATTCCGGTGCCGGGACAATTCCCTCTGTTCTGGCAAACGTAATTCCGGCTTCAAATGACTCCAACTGTGGAATATCAACAGCTTCCATCAATTTATCCTGCATCAGCTGGCTTACGATGCTTCCTGCTCCATGATATCGAAGTCCTCCGGCGTGAATATTTGCAGGAGAGAAGCTGTGTCCAAGCGTGTACATCGGAATTAACGGTGTGTAGCCGGCCTCATCACCAAAGTCATACTGGAAAACGCCGCGGGTCAGTTTCGGACAAGAAGAGGGCTCAGCTGCCAGATATCGGGTTTTATCTCCATTCTTAATTGAATGACGCATAAAGGGGAAAGCTAATCCTGAAAAATTGCTTCCGCCACCAAAACATCCGATTATCACATCAGGATATTCACCCGCCATTTCCATCTGTTTTTCTGCTTCTAACCCGATTACTGTTTGGTGAAGCGAAACGTGATTTAACACGCTGCCTAATGTATATCGACAATTTGGAGTTTGTAGCGCCAACTCGATTGCTTCCGAAATTGCGGTTCCAAGACTGCCTTGATATGTCGGGTTTTCGGTGATAATTTTGCGACCTACTTTGGTGGACATACTGGGTGAAGCAATAACTTCCGCGCCCCAGGTTTGCATCAATGAGCGTCGATAGGGTTTTTGTCTGAAGCTCACTTTTACCATATACACAGCCAATTCAAGCCCGAAAGCCTTCGCTGCGAACGCAAGCGCGGTTCCCCATTGACCGGCGCCTGTTTCGGTAGTTATGTTTGTAATTCCTTCTTTCTTGCAGTAATAAGCCTGTGCAAGCGCTGAATTTAGTTTGTGCGATCCAACCGGGCTTACACTTTCATTTTTGAAATAAATGTGAGCGGGCGTATCCAATTCTTTTTCCAAATTATAGGCACGAACCAGTGGAGAGGGACGATATATTTTGTATTTTTCACGTACTTCTTCAGGGATTTCAATCCACTGATCGGTTGAGTTTAATTCTTGTTTGGCTACACCTTCAGAAAAAATTGGTAATAATTCTTCCAATTTCAACGGTTGTTTTGTTCCCGGATGAATCAATGGAAGCGGCTTGTTTGGCATATCTGCTACGATATTATACCATTGTGTCGGGATTTCCGATTCCGGTAATAAGAATTTTTTCGTTTTGCTCATAACTTATCTGTTTTAATGTTGATTTATCATTTAAAATGCAAATTTAGCAATAAAAGTGTAATAAAAAAGGATAAAAATGTAAATAATTGCTTTATGAAGTAAATAGATGTACTTTGTTTAAAATGTATAAGCTAAAATTCACAGATTCTGTTTTATTTTTGAAAATTTATTATAAAAACCAATCTGCATATAAATAAAAACTATATCTTTGTAGGAGATATTTGAATTCACTACTATTCGAGAAAAACTGTCTGTAGGACAATTCTTTTAATAATCCGCCACAGGTCGGACAAGCTCCCCAAGATTTGTTTGGGGTTAAAGGTCAAAAGATATGGCAAAACTCTGTAGGAGTTTCCCAAAAGAGTTAACCGGGGGAACGCCTACAGCGTTATTATTAATTTAGTGTTATCCTCCCCTAATTGCATTAGGGGTTATTCACGGGCAACTTCTACGAAGTTTATATTTTTAGTTTACTTATCGTGTT
>JAAYIT010000032.1 GCA_012523295.1 Porphyromonadaceae bacterium
TACATTAAGTCAATATTAAATCCTTAATGAAACCTTAATTTGACTTAACTTCTTAATGGTAAAAAGTATTTTAATATACACTGGAAATTAATCTAAAATCATTTTTCACAGGAAAACCAGTAATACCTTATATTGAAGTTAGTACACGAAGAAACCTACAACTCCGGCTAAGACTATCAGAATTATCGGGTGAACTTTGTATTTGAAAGTTAAAAGAAAGACAGCTCCAAATATGATAAAGCTCTTATAATCAACAAAATTATCTTTATTCAGCAGCACAACAGCCGCAGCTCCGATAAGCCCGATTACAATTGGACGAAGACCGAGAAGCGCCCATTCCATGTATTTATTTCCTTGCAGATAAAAGAAGAACCTCACGAGCGTGATCATAATAATAAAGGAGGGTAAAACGATAGCGAATGTAGCCACTACAGAACCTAACACTGTGCCTGAAGCAGCGTACCCAACATAAGTCGCGCTATTAATACCGATTGGACCCGGAGTCATTTGAGAAATGGCGATAATGTCTGTGAATTCACTTTGAGAAATCCAACCGTAATAGTCAATTTCGTACTTGATAAGGGCAAGAATGGCGTATCCGCCTCCAAAACCAAACAAACCAATTTTGAAAAAAGAGATAAAAAGCTGTATGTACACTTCGATTTCCATTAATTTGATTTTGAGAGGTTTTTAGTTTTAATCAAACCGTAACTTATTCCGCCGACAATGGCACCTAATACAATCCAAACCGGCGATATGTTCAGCAACCAAATCAATAAAATGGCTGAAATCGGGATAATAATAGTTTTCCGGGTAATCCCCACAGCTTTTCCCATGTTGAAAAGAGGAGCGGCAATCAGAGCTACAACTGCGGGACGAATGCCTTTGAAAATGCTTTCCACAGTCGGATTTTCTCTGAAAGTAGTGAATACTATGGCAATCAGTAAAATGATAATAAATGAAGGCAACGCGCTTCCAAAAGACGTGATCAAACTTCCTTTGAAACCTCTGATTTTGTAACCTATGAAAATGGCTGCATTAATCGCCATCACGCCGGGGGCGGATTGCGCCATTGCCAACATATCAATAAATTCTCGTTCTTCAATCCACTTTTTCTTTTTTACGATTTCCTCCTGAATCAAAGGAATCATAGCATATCCGCCACCGAAAGTGAATGTACCGATTCGGACAAAGGTAATGAAGAGTTGCCAATAGAGAGAAAAGCCCCCTGAACTCGTAGAAAGGGAATTTGGGGAGCGCGGATTTGTATTTTTTTTCTGTTTAGCCAATATGAGTCTTTGTTTGATTTTTTTTCTGAACAACTTGTGAACGCTAAGCTGAGTAATCTTTATCCCCCGTCAAACGGTTGCAATCCGCCGGCAGATTTTGGGAGCATCAATATTTCCATGTTCTGCTTTAATTTTGAAAATCCTGCACGCCGCATGGCTGAAAATTTGAATATTCGTTTGAATTCGGGCTGTGTGAGATTAGCCCAATCAGCAGCATTCCAACTGATTACTTCATCTAATACCGTTAATTGAACATGCGCGTTGGGACGTGCTCTGACTCTGTTCCAAGGACAAACATCATTGCAGATATCGCAACCGTACATCCAACCCGAAAGTTTGGGTCGGATTTCCGGTGAGATTTCTCCTTTTTTCTCAATGGTTTGGTAGGAAATACACTTGCGTGCATCGATTCCCCGATTGGCAGTGATAGCGTTTGTAGGACAAGCATCAATGCACTTTGTGCACGTTCCGCAACGGTCTTTTGTTGGCGAATCGTACTCCAAATCTTTGTTAATCATCAAAACTCCGATAAAGACATACGAACCTAATCTCGGACTAATCAGCATTTTGTTTTTACCAATCCAGCCCAATCCGGCTCGCTGCGCCCATCTCCGCTCCAAAACCGGCGCTGAATCTACAAATCGGTGCTGACGATCTTTGTTGAAACAATCTTCACCGTATTTTTCAATAATTTTTGTTTCTAATTGAAGCAGTTTATCTTTGATTACAGTATGGTAGTCAAGTTTGCTGTAAGCATATTTTGAAACTTTGGGAGCATGCTCATTTTGTCTGTAATCGGTGGCATAATTGAGCAGCGTCACAACCACTGATTTACAACCCTCTACAATGATTCTCGGGTCTGTTCTGTTCTCAAAATTTCGTTCCAAATAGCTCATTTCACCGTGATTCCCTTCGGCCAACCACTGCTTTAAAAATACGGCATCCTCTTCGAGAAATTCCGCTTTAGCAATACCGCAAGCGTCAAATCCAATCTCTATTGCTGTATTTTTAATGAATTCAGTCATTTAAAAACAAAAACACGATACCTTTCGAGCATCGTGTTTTAGGTATTTAGAGCACTTTGCTCAAGTCTTTTTTCAATGCATGGACATCTTCGTATCGTCCTACAATTTCACCCTCTTTATTGATTAGAAATAATGTTGGAATCTCCCGGATATTATAGAACTGCAGGGCTTTCCCGGTTTCATCAATCACGGCAGTCCAAGGAATATTTGATACGTTTTGCTGCCAATAGAGCTTATTTTGATCAATAGACACCTGATAGATCTGAAGTCCCTGATTGCTGTATTTATTATAAATTTCACGTAGTTCGAACGTATGTTCTATGCTGTTTTCAGTTGCGTAAGCCGAAAAATCAAGTAAAATAGGTTTCCCGACCAGTGAAGACAATTTTTGAGGATATCCGTTTCTATCCTTTAGTTCTAAATCTACAAATCCGCTGATTTCATTCACTTCGTATTGAGACAAATCAAATTTCTGATTACTCTTCCTATCTTCCTGAATTGCGGCGATTACCAAGTTGTAAAGGTTTTTTGTCCGCTCGTAATCGGGCATCTTATTCTGAAATGAGGTGGCAACCGCTCTGTAATAATTCAAATCCTCTTTCACGAAAGGAGAAAAAATAAAACTTCCGTTAATCTGCTGATAGAGCGAGTAATAAGAAGCCAAAGATAACGGATTATTTAATATCAAACTTAAGACTTCTCTTTTGTGAAATTCCAAGTGCGATTGAAAAGTATCTCGCAAAGCCGCCTTTTTTACAGCATCCTGCTCTTTGCCGATATTATCAAAATCTTTTTGCAATGTCAAGACTTTTTTTCTCAACAATTGAATTTGTTCGGATTGATGGGAGTTGATTATTTTTGCGTCTATCAACTTATTTCCGCTTGCCGCTATTTCAATGTTCTCAATGGAGTCCACGGCTAAAATGAGCCGTTGATCATTCAGCCTCAATCGATAAAAATCAGGATATGTTGGGCTTTGTGTCTTGAATTTAAAATTTCCACGAGCAGTCAGTTTTACCGAATCAATCAGAATATCTTTCAACAATTCGTTTTTCTCGAAGTAAAGCATTTGATTTTCGGCATCGGAAATAGTGCCTGAAATACTGAATTTGCCCGATTTATTGCATGAAACGAGCAAAATAAGTGTAGCGAAAAATAAGACTTTTCTCATAAAAATTGATTATATCATCATCCCGGCCGCTACTTCGTCAGCGACTTCTTTCCCTTTCAAGGTTTCTACTATTTTCAGCGCGAATTCGATGGCTACGCCGGGACCTTTTCCGGTAATTACGTTACCATCTTCTACTACAGGTAGTTTGGAAATGGTAGCTCCTTTCAGATTTTCTTCGAATCCCGGATAGCAGACAGCTTCTTTTCCTTCCAAAATGCCTAATTTACCCAAAACCGAAGGCGAGGCACAAATGGCAGCTAATTGCTTACCTTCGCTGTGTTGTTTTTTTAGTAACTCGTTTACTCCTTCGTGGGAAGAAAGATTTAACATCCCATCCAGTCCGCCGGGCAAAATGTAATAATCGTTTTCTCCGAATTTTGTTTCAGAAAAAAGTTGGTCGGCTTCCACCTTAATTCCATGCGCTCCCTCCACTTTTCTACTCTCTGATATTGATACAGTTATTACATTTAATTCTGCTCTTCGCAATACGTCAATCGGTGCAATGGCTTCAATTTCTTCGAATCCGGTTGCAAGAAAAATAAAAACTTGTTTCATAATTATATGTTGTATTAAACTGCATTAAAAGGGTGTTTTATCAATCATTTTATCAATTCTTTTTCAAATGCAGTTGGTGTGATAATATTTTTTCTCTAAGAATAATGGAGTTGTACGGCACATCTTTCGAAGCGGAAATTTGAAGGACACTACTTCAATCTGAAATTATATGTAATCGTACCTACTGAAATGCCGCTCCCGGAAGAAAACCGTGTGTTTCGAGCGGCTCGAATAGCCGCGTCTCGAGTCTGAGCATCTGAAATTGTTGTCGGTGAACCAATGGAGGTCGTGGTAACTCTTCCGCTTGCATCAACGCGTATATTAACCGTAATCCGTCCTTCTACATTACTTGGATAGTCAGGTGAAACCAAAGATCCGATCAGTGAGCGACCTGCCAACGACCAACCGTGACCACCGGAAGTTCCTGATCCCGCTGGATTGCCTTGACGAGTATCGCCTGAAGTCGTGCCGCTTCCTGCACCTTCCGAGCCAAAAGCACTTCCCACCAAGCTTTCGCTCCGCGCGGCTGCTTCTTGACGCTCTCTCGCTGCGGCAGCGGCAGCTGCTTCACGCCGTTGCTGTTCTTGCCGTTGCAGGTCTTGCTGAGAGACTTGCTGGGTAGTTCTTGGAGTGACTTGCTGTTTTGGAACTACTATAGACTGCTCGGTCTCTTGAGTTATAAGTTCTTGTTGTTCAGCATTTTGGGGTGGAGAATAATTGGACATCTCTTGAATACCTGCTATCATATCACCAAATCCCAAACCATCTACATCACTGCCAAAACTGACCATAATCCCCTCATCCTCAATCGGTTTTTTCACCATTGGCATAAATACAAACCAAAGAATAAGGAATGTGATCAGACAAAAAATGGCTGAACCAATTATACCGTATATTTTTGATTTTTCCAAAACTTGTTAATTAGCTGCGTTATCTTCTTGTGTTTGAGCCGAAGTGGCAATGACCAATTTTAGTTTGTTTTTATTCGCGATGTCCAAGACCCGTACAACTTCCTTATATGCAATATCCTGATCGGCATAAAGTGCTAAAAATGTGGTGGTATCCTGAGCAATTATGGTAAGAATTTCTTGTTCCAATAATTCGGGCTGTACTTGATAGGCTTGATTCTTTCCCGCGGCAAGAAAATATTGGCCTTCCTTATCAATCGAAACACGTGCAACCACAGGCTCCGTAGCTGTTTTCGCCCCACTTTGAGGAAGATTTATTTTAATATCGTTGGGAGTTGTCATTGTGGAGGAAATCACAAAAAACAACAAAAGCAGGAAAATAATGTCTGTCATTGACGACATTGCAAATCCGCTTTCCACTTTATTTCTTCGTTTTAATGCCATATTTATTTTGTTAAAAAAATGGTTAAATGGTTAATTTGTTTATTGATATCCGGATGACTAAATCTGCTTTTTTATTACTCAACTATTCAGCCATTTAACCCTTTGTTTACTTCGCGGGCTCGTTCAGTAAATCCATGAACTCCAAAGTTTTGGACTCTAAGTTTCTGACAACGGAATCTACACGTGAAATCAAATAATTATACGCAAAATAGGCTAAAATACCCACAATAAGCCCTCCAACGGTAGTCACCATAGCCTGATACATCCCGGTAGATAAGTCAGTAAGCTGAACTACGCCGGTTTGATTTTGAGTCATATTAAAAAACACAAGCACCATACCGGTCACGGTACCCAAAAAACCAAGCATCGGAGCACCGCCGGATATCGTAGCAAGGATAACCATGCTTTTTTCAAGTTTGGAAATTTCAATATTCCCGACGTTTTCCACTGCCAATAGTACGTCATTCATCGGACGTCCCAAACGAGTAATCCCTTTCTCAATCATTCGTGCTGCAGGTGATTCGGTATCACGGCAAAGTTTTTTTGCAGAATCAATTTTTCCTTCATGAATATAATCTTTTATCCGGTTCATAAATGATTTATCTTCCTGAGAAGCTTTGTTGATGGTGATTAGCCGCTCTATGAATATATATACGGCAATTGCCAACATAATTCCCAATAAAATCATGATAGGACCTCCATACGTGGTCATTTTCCATAAGTTCATTTTTTCTGGAACTGCTTGAATTTCAGGGGAAGCTGCAACTTCACCAATAACTTGTTGTAATAGGATTTGTAAATTCATATTGTTAAAAATATACCCGTAAACCCTTCCCGAAGCTTAGGAGAAGGGGAATGTGGGAGCGTTTTTATAGTTTTTATAGTTGAACTTTGTTTCGGTAAAAATATTTCTTAGTGAAATTCAAGAAATAAGTCACTCAATTGTAAGAGGATAAATAATTCCTTGTCTGCTGCAGATACGTGCTTTGTATTTCTAAACCATTAAGAAATCGTTAAGGAGTTAAGAGTCATTTAGCCCTTTTTCTTAATGGAATTCTTAATGATTTCTTAATTCCTTACTGTTTCGCTTTCTTATCAAATTTGAGGCTTTATTTTTTGAAAATTGTTAGTCAGAAATTTATCGATTACTTGCTGAATTCCCCATTTAGACTTCGCCATGAGTGCTCAGTAGAACGCTCTGACGAACGGGGTTATTGGGTCATGGCGCAAGCCTCTCTTTGTACTGTTTTATCGTTTCTTCTAACCCCAAATAAAGCGCATCGGCAATGAGGGCATGCCCTATGGAAACTTCAAGAAGCCAGGGGATATTCTGCTTGAGAAAAGCGAGATTATCCAAATTCAAGTCGTGCCCGGCATTCAATCCTAAATCAAACCGGATTGATTCTTCGGCAGCATTAACAAAAGGCGCAATGGCTGCCTGTTTGTCTTTATAAAAATTCACGGCATATGGCTCTGTGTAAAGTTCTACACGGTCTGCGCCGGATTCAGCCGCATACTCTATGTTCGTAACGTCCGTATCTACGAAAATTGAAACACGGATACCGTCGTTTTTAAATTCTTTTACTACTTCCCTTAAAAATGAAAGATGTTTTTTCGTATCCCAACCCGCATTTGAAGTGATGGCATCATGAGCATCTGGCACTAAAGTTACTTGCGCGGGCTTCACCTCTTTTACCAATTGAATGAACTCCGGTACAGGATTCCCTTCAATGTTAAATTCTGTGGAAATTTTTGATTTCAGTTCCCGAACATCCGCGTATCGTATATGGCGCTCATCAGGCCTGGGGTGAACTGTAATTCCCTGAGCTCCAAATCGTTCACAATCCAAAGCCACTTGTACAACATTGGGGATATCTCCACCACGCGAATTGCGCAACGTTGCTATTTTGTTAATATTTACACTTAGTTTTGTCATTTTTCTCTTAGATTGAAGCGCGAAGCCGAGAGTACGAAGTTATCAATTCTTGCTTTCTTCAATATTTATAAACACTAGTGTCCCATTAAAATTTGGGACGAATTAAAAATTAAATAAATTTGGCTCATTAAGCCTAAAACGTTCTTTGATATTTTGAAATTTAGTTCTATCGAATAGTTCTCTAAGATGAGTTTTATCA
>JAAYIT010000407.1 GCA_012523295.1 Porphyromonadaceae bacterium
AGCTAAGCTATAGAGGCCTTGCGAGAATTGGTAAAAGCCGCAATGCCCTTTGCAATGGCAACCAAGAGCATTATCCCACCGGCAACACAAACAAGGTAGTAAGATGATTGAATACTTGCGTTCATGGTCACCACTCCTATTCCAATTGGGAAATAACCCTCGAGGGGAGCGCTAAAGTCAGCAAGACGGTCACTTATTACAACATACATAGCTGTATAGGCATAGGTAATAAATCCAACACCAGCAATTCCGGTCAACAGTGAGCCCCACCATCTTTTGATAAAGACGCCGATAATTGCAACAATTGAGCTCAATGTCACAAAACCCCAGGCAAGACCGACCTGCCAGTCTGGAGTGACGTCGCCAACCAGACATTGTGAAATGTTTTGGGCAGTATGACGAAGGCCCCAGCCGTAAATATTAATAACCCCGCCACTGATGAAGCCTTTCCACCATGGTTGAGTGAATGATATTACCGCAATAACCACAGCTGCTAGGGCCAATAAGCGAAAAATCCAGTTAAGCCAGTTTGTTTTCAATTCCATTTAAGCACCTCGATTATTCATATGTGTTGGCATCAATTTAATACTGGAGGGTGCCACAAAACCTCTCTCTTGGTTACACCTCGAATGTTAAATTATTTACTTTTGATAATTGAATCTATTAAGGGTGCGAGCTTGGATTCATCCAACCCAACCGGTAATAGATTTATGCCATCTCCAAGGTTATTACAAAAGTGTTCATTCTGGATGGTATCAGTAATTATAAAAGTGCCTATTGTAGGCTTTACTTGATTGTGACAAGATTTAATATTATCTAAGCAATCTTCCAAACTAGGCTTTTCTTCAGTATGAAAATCGAGGAGTAGATCGGGGCGACAGGTTTTATATAAATCCGATATAAGAGAAAGATTATTGGGGTTTTCGTCAATGTAAATCATAGTATGCCGTGGGGAAAGCAACCCATATGTGCTGGCTGGTAACCATTCTCTGTCAGGGTAGGAGCCGGAAATAAATGTCATTGGCTGTGTGACATCTGGGCTAATTGATAAGTATATATTATGGTTGGAAGAATAAAGAATGAAATCTGGTACTGTTAAAGCCGCACTTTCATTGAAATCATGGAAATGTATTCTATCTATAGTCGTTGGATTTGGAACTCTCTCTACGTTCCCACCTGATTTGTGAAAAGTATACATATCTAATTCACTCATATGAATTCCAAGTAGTTGGTTGGGGTTAAAGGCTTTCATAATTGAAAGAGATGCCCATTTTTTATAACCTGATGTATATAGATGATTAAATGAACGGAGCGTCTCATCAGTTGCTTGTTGATAAAATATTTCAGCGTCTGTGTTCGACCTTAATAAGTCGAACAAGGGATAAAATAAACCTTTCCTTAATTCGTTCACTGGAGAATAGAGAAATTTATTAACAGAGGTGCCAGCAGAGATATCAATTAATCCAAAACGTATTCTGATTTCTTCCACTAATGTAATATACTTCTTACTTAGCTCCTCAGCCTTTCCAATAGATGAGCCCAATATGTTGTCAATAACCT
>JAAYIT010000310.1 GCA_012523295.1 Porphyromonadaceae bacterium
CGGGAGCACGCGTATGAAATTTTAACTTTTACTTATCTGTTTTGCTTGCTGATAACCAAAGCATTCGTTCAAAAGATGAGTGCAGTTTTTTATTTTGTCTAAACTGAAAGTTTTGAAAGTTTTATTTGAATTATATTATTAATTATCAATTAGTTACATTATAAATTATTTTCGTATGAAACCACCATGAGTTTTTAGCACACTCAAGCGAATGAAAATTTGGTTTTCGCTACGAACGAAGTTCTACGTTGAATTTGTAGCTTTACATTGTATTAGGATTCAATGTATCATTTCAAATTCAACAAGTAATGGAGACAGTAAATTTTCAGCAGGTTGTCAATCGCGGATGCGGTATTGACGTTCACAAAAAAACAGTTGTTGCCACTATTGATGGGCAAGGGTTAAAACGTACAACCCGTGAGTTTTTAACATTTACGAGTTCTTTGACAGATTTAAAAGACTGGTTATTAGAAAACGGCATTACACATGTAGTTATGGAAAGTACCGGAGTTTACTGGAAACCGGTTTATCAGATTTTGGAGCCTACGGGGCTCACCGTTTGGATTGTTAATGCCCGGCATGTCAAATATGTTCCCGGGCACAAAACAGACAAAAAGGACAGTGCATGGTTATGCAAACTGCTTCTTGCCGGATTGCTCAAGCCGAGCTACATTCCACCCAAACAGCAGCGTGAGCTTCGTGATTTGACGCGTTATCGCAAAAAACTGATACAGGACATTGCCTCAAACAAGAATCGCATAATCCGTATTTTAGAGGATTGTAATGTGAAGTTATCAAGCGTACTGAGCGATACAAGTGGAATCACGGCAACCAAATTAATCGATAAGCTTTGTGATGGTAAGGCTATCACGATGGATGACATTAATGAGGTTTATCATAAAAAGATTCAAGCCACTAAAGAGGAACTCTGGGAAGCGTGCAATGGCTTTATGAATGAACATCACATCTATTTTCTTCAAACCATTCGTCAAAACACAAGGGATACAGAAAAGATTATACTCGAGCTTAACGATAGAATAAGAGCGCTGTTGTCGCCTTACGAAAACATATTGGAACACCTTCGGGAGATTCCGGGATTAGGGCCTAAAACAGCAGAAGACCTTGTAGCCGAGATTGGTTTGGATATGGAAGTTTTTCCCACAGAGAATCATTTGAGTTCATGGGTAGGTGTATCGCCGGGCAACAATGAGAGCGCCGGTAAAAAAAAAGCGGACGCACAACGCACGGGAATAAACAAGCAAAATCCACATTGATGGAAGTTGCATGGGCAGCATCCCGTACCAAAAACACATTTTATAGCGCCCGTTATCATCGCCTGGCAGCCCGACGAGGTAAAAAGCGTGCCATTGTTGCAGTAGCCCACTCCATAACTAAATCGATCTATCACGTTCTAAAATACAATATACCGTATCAGGAACTTGGAGCTGATTATCTAAACAACCGGATAGAGGAAAAGCGACGCAGATACTTAAAAAGAGAGTTGGAGAAACTCGGACATAAAGTCGTATTGATGCCACATGAAACAGCTTGTGCTGAAGTATAGCTGGGAAGCGGGTACCAAAACATAGCAGCAATGCAAGAACAAAGGTCGATTTTTACTGGC
>JAAYIT010000311.1 GCA_012523295.1 Porphyromonadaceae bacterium
AAGGAGTAGCAGTGACTAAAATAACTCTTTTAGGAACAACTATACCATTCGGTAATGTTCGCCTTGTAGGAGTTTTGCAAATTTTTTGTAATTCGTTATAAATGCCAGCCGTATCTGAACGGAACTTATGTGCTTCATCTACAATAATTAAATCATATCTGGAGGCATCTTTAATTTTATGCAGACTTCCATTGGTGATAATTTTAACATTATCCAGATTAAATTTATCAATGGTTTCACTCCAGTTTTCTTTTAATGCCGGTGGCACAACAATAAGTGTTCTTGAACGGTGTTCAGGAAAACCATTGGTGTAGAAATATTTTTTTGCTATTAAGGTAGAAACGACTGTTTTTCCAAGACCGACGACATCAGCAAGGAAAAAACCATTATGCTTCATCATCTTTGCAAATCCATCATTAACCGCATCTACCTGGTAAGATAATCTTTTAAATCCTCTCGGTAAATCAGAAATTGAATTGGGGTCAAATTCGATACTTTTACCAAAATATTCAATCAGAAATTTTAGATATACTTCATAAGGTGTGAAGTTGGCAAAGGGATATGTCTCTTTCTGTATTTTTTCTATACTCTCCATATCTACAGAAACGGCTTCATCCCATAGTTTATCGAACGTTTTCGTAGCAAAGTCAATGTCTGAATTATCTCTTAATTCAACATTAAATTCAAAATTTTTAGAAAGTCCCGCATCAGTTAAGTTACTTGAGCCAGTAATTACAGAACCATAACCGTGGTCGTGCTTTTCTTTCTCTCTAAAAATGTAAATTTTAGCGTGTATGTTTTGCTTTGGATGAATCTTGATTTTCACTTTACCTGTGGTGATGTCTTTTATTAACTGAATCATTCCAGCTTCTACAGTTTTGTCGTATTCTGCTTCTTGTATGTTCTTTTTAACTTCCTGAAAAAATTCTTCTTGTGCCTTTTCAGCATTACCATCAAATAAAACTCCTTGTTGGTTGGCTTGATAAACCAAAGAGTCTATGTTAATACCAACAAGAATTCTTATCTCCTGAGCGATTTCCACAAACTCTCTAATTTGAAAATATCCTGATGCTCGAAAATAACCAACCAAAGCATCTAAGAAATGAATGTTTTTATGTTTGAAAATACCTTCTATTTTCTTTAGAAGTGTATTTTGTTCTTCATTGGTGAAAAATTTTGTACTCATAATTTCTTCAATATATTTTTAAGTCCATAAGCCAAAAATTCCAAGTCTCCAAATTCATTAATAATTATTGAGCGTAAAAATTCAATTTGCATTTCCTTTTCATTAACTTCTAACGCTTTAGATAAAATAGGTAACATCTCCTTAGCTGCGGTTCTTTCATTCCGTTCTATTTTACTTAAAATAGAAGTGTCTATATCTAATTCTGCTGCAACTTTTCTTAGCGGCAGCCCTAATTTTTCACGCTTGTTTCTTAAATATTCTCCAAAAGAATTCATTTTGTTGTATTTGTTTGGAATAATTCATCAAAAATAAGATATTTCTTTAGATGGGAAAGTTTGATGTTTTAATTGTAATGATGCTTGTTGTTAAGCGTAAATATATTGAACGACAGTGTCAATGTTTACTATCAACCATCTGATTAATTTGTAACAAACAGGAAAGAACCCGACAGCTTGTGAGCAGATTTCAAGGGTTATTCACCGGATGGCTTGAGTTTATAATGCACCTCTGATTCTATCAAAATTTCCGGATTTTACTTCCTTCGGTAAACTTTCACAAAATCTATGATCATTGAAACCGGCAAATCTTTTGGCTTGACTTTCCCGACCCACGAGCCACCGAGTTGCTGGCTCAGAATAATATAAAACGGCTGGTCAAAAGGCCATTGCAGCATTTCGGAATCCAACCCTTCAACTCTTGGATATCTGAAAGTTTCCTCGCCGTTGACTGTCCAGACCAGAACACCGGGATACCATTCCAGACCGTAAATATTCCAGTCGGTAACATCGGCCAGAACATCTCCAATCCCTCTGCGCGGGTTGGATGTGTTTTTCAGCACATTGGTGTAACGGGTGTGCACGGTGTGGTGGATGTTGCTGTCAGAATTGA
>JAAYIT010000312.1 GCA_012523295.1 Porphyromonadaceae bacterium
CCGGATGAAAAAACAGCTGAATTATGCCGACAAAAAAGGAATTCCCTTTGTGGTGCTGGCCGGTGAAAACGAAATCCGCGAAGGGATGTTTACCCTGAAAAATATGAAATCGGGCGAACAACGTAAAGTTACCCTTGAAGAACTTATTCACGCTGTCGCCCGTTTCTGATTTTACCCCTGGAAGCTCATCAATCAGGAGTATATTAGCAACTTACTATTGTCTGTTACAAAGTCAGCAGGTATTTATCAATATTCTCTGCAAACATCTTTTTCGTATCTTCCTTTGTGCGTGCAATACCCGACATCATCACGGGCTGCCCTTTGACCGGAATGTATAAAAATGCAGGAATTCCGCGAACGCCAAATACAGCTGCCAGCTCGCGCTCTTTTTCCGTGTCAATTTTATAGACGTATATCTGGCCGGCATAATCGTTGGAAATTTCTTCAAGAATCGGCGATGCAATCTTACAGGGACCGCACCAGTCGGCATAAAAATCAATCAATGCAGGTTTATCCCCTTTGTAAACCCATTCCTGCGGTGTGTTTTCATAATCCCAGACTTTTTGTAAAAAAACATTCTTGGTCAGGGTAATCGAACCACCTGTTGCATCTTCTTCTGTCAAAGCAGTCTGAACGGGTTTTTCCGCCTGTGCCGGGGCTTCCGCCTGCACCTGAGCGGTTTTATCCGTTTCGCCGCTTTTGTTTTGGCTTGAAGTACAACTGATAGAAAATGCCGCTATCATCAAAGCTACTGTTAATGTCTTTTTCATAACTGAATTTTTTTAATTTTCCAAAAGTAGTATTAAAATGATTTATAAAAAATTTTTATCGTGGAATATGTAGTTATTTAAATATATGCATCATTGAGTTTGTCAATCGTTATGCCATATTCTTTTCCGCACATTTTGTCAGTTTGATTTTTTTTTGGATTTATTTTTCAATCCACGCAACCTTTTTTCATTTTTTTCATCTATCCTATGTTATTTGAAAAATATGGAGGAAAAAATTATGAAGAAAAATGTTTTAATTATTCTATTGAGTTTAGTTTTTGGTTTTACAAGTTGCATGAAGGATGACGACGCGTATTCCTTAGGTAAAATATGGGTTGGTTTTGGGATGCTTGAGCAGGTAAGTTCCGATCCGGTAGATTATATCATTCACATGGATAACGGAAATACCCTTTATCCCGTCGTTTCGGGCTATCAGCTGCCCTGGTACTATCATGGAACAAACGACCCGAATTCCAGATTGCAGACCGGCGACCGCATTTTGCTCAATTACACCATTTTGGGAGACAAAAGAGATGGCGATGGAGAAATTGACAAATTCTACATCAGGGTAAATGAAGTCAAAAAAATTCTGCTGAAAGATATCCTTGATATTACGGATGAAAATCGCGACAGCATCGGGAATGATCCGGTAGTTGTCAAAAAGGTGTGGCAAACAGACAGCCTGCTGAATTTTGAAATAAAATACTGGGGGCGCTATGAGGTTCACTATATCAATCTGGTGAAAGCACCCGGCGAACTGACCGAAGATGACCTGCCGATAGAGCTGGAGCTCCGGCACAATGCCAACGGCGACCAGCGAGACGTTCCTTTTGCCGCATTCGCATCATTCCGGTTGAATGAAATTCAGATTCCTGGCCTTGATTCGGTGGAATACAAGGTAACCGGCAAAGATTACGAAGGGAAAACATTTGAACACAAAGGGGTTTATCATTATTGAATGATAGCATAACGGATTGACATAGGGTTACATAGATTCGCGATCAAATATTAAATCCTTAAATAAATTGCTGCCATGAAAAAATTGGTGTTTGTTGCTTGCATTGCTCTTTGTTTTATGAGTTGCGAAAAAGTGGAATTTGATGTAAACAATCCCGATGTAAAGAAATTTGTACAACAGATAAAAAAGGGAACTTATAATGTCTTTGAGAAAGGGGAAAATTATGAAAGATTATGGCTTAAGATGCCGGAATTCAATGAAAATCATATTCAATCTTTGATTAATTTTTCAAAAGATACGACTCACATAAACAAGTTCCCGCTAAATCCCATATCATCCAGAGCCCCATTTCCTGATGACAGAAATTACTTTATCTTGGGGGAGTGCCTGCTGTGGATTGTTGAGGGAATAAGAATAGATGATAAATATGGTTCGCTCGACCCGTTTTTGATTGATATGTCCTTAGCTGGAATTGAAAAACTTAAAGGGTTGAAAGGAAGTGAGGTATTAACTGTCGGAGATTTGTATTCAGACTGGTGGAATAACAATAAAGGCGGTGACTGGAGGAATCAGAATCCATTGGAAAATACATCTTTTATGTGGTATTGAATTGCTTTCGGAATAAAAAGGAGTATCCCGTAATCTGTGTAAGTACTAATCCGTGAAGTTGAAAAGGCGCGCCTTTTCAACTTCACGGATTAATTTTTTATTTATATTAAGATACTTACATTTAGGTTATGAAGAAGAAAGATTTTGCCAATAAGTTCCGGTGCTTTCCATGGCGATAGAATTGACATTTTTTGAGCGTAACCACTCGCACATTTCCAATTGGTCTTGAGAGTACACCCCGAACTCTTTTACATCTTCGGCATTTTGACCGACAGCCACCCAGTGGCTTCTGCTACCAATGTCAATACCTGCTGCATTGGGATTAATAACTTCTAACGGAATTTGTTTTTTGTCCATACGTAAAGTTTTTAAAAAATGAAACAATAAATGCTCCGAGGATTGTGTCTGTGAGATTTGAAATTATTCTGATCGGGATATTTACCAAAAGTAAATTCACCATTAAACTCTAACACTGCCTTATCATTACTGAAAAGGCTTTTACACAACCTTACCTTGATTGCCAACGGGTTCTCGGACACCATTGCTTAAACCGGTCTTTGCAAGGAGCAAGATAAAGATAGGTATTTTATAAAAACGTTAGCAGGAAAACTCAACTGTTTTGCATGGTAGGAGGATTGCAGGCAACGTCTGAGTGTATGTGCCGTAAGGGATTGCGGAGCAGTTTCTGTCCACCGGCACGGAAGTTTGAGCGGGCTACAATGCTTGAATACCCACTGAAACCCTTATGGCATATACACTTTGTTGGCGGTTCGTGCTTCTTCATTTCATTTTTTCTCAACACTAAATCTCAAAACAGTCTTCAATTTATCTGCGGAAACCTTTCTTGCGTCGCTAAGATAGATTTCTCGGTGAGTTTTTGATTTTCGACTATATTTTTCTTGTTCAGCAAAACTTTCCATGAGTTTAAAACTTTCAGGTTCATTGTCATAACTGCCTAAATGCAGCATTTGAATACAATCGCCTTCTATTATTTCTTCAAATCTGACTTGTTCTAATAAAACATGTGGCTTTTTCTTTTTAGTCTGTTCGAGTATTTGCAAAGCAAAATCTTTGTTAACAAAGTCAGGTTGACGTATCATTAATTTAAAAACCAAATCGGTTTTATTTATTGTCCCGTCAAATGATTTCTTGGCTTCATCATTTATGTCCCAAACTCCTTCAAGAGGATAAACCGTATAATCAAAATATCCTTTGGGTTCAATTCCTTTCTTGGGGCTCATTTTTATTCCATAAGATAAAGAATATAAAACACCAATGTATTCAGCAAAAAAATCATCATTGGGATTTCCGCTTCCATCAATTGTGAAATATTTAAATTGGGGGATACTTATCAATTCAGGCTTGTTCTTCGGTAAATAGAATTGTTTCTCGTTCTTTTTCCATTCATGTTTCATATTTTGTCTCCTATATTTGTTAAAATCCAAAAGTATATTTATCAAATGACAACCCTATGCCAGTAGTAGCTTGCTCTTTTTAGCATGACCGCCAACGCACAAATTTACGCAAGTTTTACTAAAATACATTTTTTGTGAAAAAAATAAATAAATTTCCATATAGTAATGTATATCAGTAAGGAATGATTATAAATTCATTGCGTTTTTCGAATTTTATATTGTGGAAATAGAATTGTTTTTGTTTAATACAAAATACGCAGCATGAAAGTTTTGGAATTGATACACAAAAATATACTTTTGAAACGGGTACTCACAATGATAAAAATGTGATTTGGATACTGTTTCCTTATAACCAAAACTTAATTTCGGAACTTAAAAAACAAACCTCTGCTAAGTGGATTACTACCAATAAAAAATGGTATGTACCGGATAATCCGCATTACAGAAACCTTTTTGGAATGGAACGAAATTACTATGGAAAGAAGGCTTTACTTGATATAGATCCGATAAATCGTCCTGCGTTTACCCGTTTTGTAGAGCAGCTGAAATTAAAGGGTTATAACCCTAGTACCGTGAAAACGTACTCGGTAGAATTTGCTCAATTGCTAAAAAGCATGAAACAGTATCCTGTAGAGAATCTTTCTGCAGGAAAATAGTTTGACCGAGTATTAATCGCTGCTGTCAGCTATGCTCCCGATTTTAAATCGAGAATTTACAACAGAAATAAATGCGGATAATCATTAAAATGAATTTAGGTACAAATGCGTGTGATTATTAAATAACTTATACTCTTTGCCCTTAACTTGCCATCAGTTCCCTTTAACTTCAGCACCTGTCCTTTGTCAGTCAGTACTTTTTTCAGTTTTTCGTATTCCACATCCTGCACTGCAATATTTTCGTCAATTGCCATGCACGCAGCCACAGCAGCCGATTGTTCTAAAATCATAAATACAGGCTCCATCCGTATGAAGCCGAAAGCTATGTGACTTGTGGATGCACAAACCGAAACAAGCAAATTCTGAGCAGCAGTTGGAAGCGAGGGAAACTCCAGGCACTTCAGAAATGTCTGAATGTCAAACGCCCGGAAGTGAAACCGAAGACAAAGCTCAGAAAATGTCCATGTTGTAAGACAGGAACATTGATAACAACCGAAACCTTTGGCAAATGGAGACCGCCAAAAGTGGATTTATTGGGAATCTCTGTAGTTCCTGTGTTCTAAGGACATGGGTAGGGGATTTTATATGCCAAACTCAAAAAGCTCGCTAATAAAACATTAAGATTGAATAACCAAAACTCAATAAACAAAAAGCAGAGACTTCGCCTGCCAAAAAGGTAGTAATCCAAAAGTCGATAAACTCATAGCATAAAGACAAACACCGGTTTTTCCGCATGGACGGGACAGGCTGTCCAACAAACTTTTCATCTCTAGCCCGTTGGGCAAGACGAAAACTTAGTTATTAGGCGATGTTTTTATCTTTTCTGATTCTTATAATTCGTTTTACCTCACTTGATTTTTCAAGCATTTCATTTTCAATATCATAATCATTTTGAAGTCCAAGCCAAAATTTTGCAGAATTTCCAAAATAAGCACCTAATCTTACAGCTGTATCAGCAGAAATTCTTCTGTTACCTTTTATAATTTCAGAAATTCTTGTTTGAGTAATTTCTAAATCTTTCGATAATCTATATTGTGAAATTCCAAGAGGAATTAAAAATTCTTCTAATAAAATTTCACCTGGCGTTATATTTCTTAATTTTTCCATTTTTTTGTAATTAATGTTTTTATTGTTACGAATGATAATCCACTATTTCAACTTCAAAAGCATTGCTATTTTCCCATTTGAAAATTATTCTCCATTGATTATTAATTCTGATACTATAAAATTCTTTTAAATCTCCTTTTAATTTTTCAAGTCGATTTGCAGGTGGAATTCTTAGATCAGTAATATCAATTGAGTTGTTTATCATTCTCAATTTTCTTCTCGCAACATCCTGAATTTCTCTGGGAAGTTTTTTGGAAACAATTCCATTCCATATTCTTTCTGTTTCCTTATTTCCAAAACCTACTATCATGCGCCTAACGTTACTAACGTCAAAAGTAAGTAGAAATTTTGAAATTTATATGGAATTTTTGTAAAATGTCGCCTAACGGTTTGGGTATTGCCGAAGGCGGGGATTTTAAGCACTGCCGCTCAATAGAAATACCACAGTTTAAGTTTAGTAAAAAAGTTTATTAGTATTTCTTCAGCCCCGCTTTTGGCAATACCTTGTTACCTGCTGCCCTGATTTTCAAGCCACTTTTTATTCCATACAATTCTATATTTTCCAATTTGTTCTACTGTTCCGCCAATTATGTCAATAGTTTTTATTCTTCTTGTAGTATTCACTTCAATAGAACAAATAAGTTCCTTAATAAGCCCTGAATGTCGTAATTGCCTTACTCGTTTATCTGTATCATATACAAATATCCTGACGTATTTAACTGGAAATAATCTTGCTTTTGAAAAATATGGAAGAGTTTCTTTTGATTTTTTAATTGAAAGTCGTACAATTTTCCTTCTGTTTTGCCTTAATAAGTTTTGAACATCAATCTGGAACTTAGATTTAATAATTATGCTTGGATCTGCAATAACGGTAAAATATCTTTTAGAATGTATTTGCGTTTCTCTTAGATAAAAGGGTTGAGGGAAGTAGGTGTCAAGATATCTGTTAAGATGAATTGGGAAAATGGTTTTGAGTGAACTCAACAAA
>JAAYIT010000416.1 GCA_012523295.1 Porphyromonadaceae bacterium
GGCGCAATGTCACCGTCCCTACATTAGCGGCGTCCGCCTGCCCCCGCTGTCGATTTGCCTTGAGCTCATCTTGTTCGGCCTGCTCGCACAGCGATGACCTTCTAGGCTGGCGGTATGGATACTGTGGCAGCACTTCAACCGCTCAACGAGGACTGGGATCGCGCGCTGTGCATCGTCGCCCACCCTGACGATATGGAATTCGGTTCGGCCGCCGCGGTTGCTCGCTGGACGCTGCAAGGCAAGGACATCGCCTACTGTCTTGTCACCAGTGGTGAAGCCGGAATCGACGGCATGCACCCTGATGAGTCGGGGCCGTTACGGGAGGCCGAGCAGCGCGAGTCCTGTCGAATTGTGGGCGTCACCGAGATCGACTTTCTGCGGCAGCCCGACGGGGTTTTGGAATACGGGCTCGGGCTGCGGCGGATGCTGGCCGAAGTGATCCGACGTCGGCAACCAGAGATCGTCATCACCATGAACTTTCGCGATACCTTCGGCGGCGGCAACCTCAATCAGGCTGACCACATCGCCGTAGGCAAGGCGACCCTCGACGCTGCGCGCGATGCCGGAAACCGCTGGATTTTCCCCGAGCAACTTGTTGACGGGCTACAGCCGTGGGGCGGTGTTCGTGAAGTGTGGGCGGGCAGTTCGCCGCTCGCCACCCACGGTGTCGACACCACCGCGACCTTGGCCGCGGGCGTGGAATCGCTGCGGGCGCACCAGGCTTACATCGACGGGCTGGGCTGGGAAGGCTGGAATCCAGCGGAGTTCCTCGAAAGCATCGCTCGGCCAACTGGCGCACGTCTCGGCACCACCTTCGCGGCGGCCTTCGAGGTATTCAGCATGGGCTGGAACAGCTAGTCCGAAGCGATCAATACACCGCGGGAGCGCAATTCAGAATCCTTTTATGACACGAGCGATTAGGTCTCAATCCGATGGTGCCAATACCCAGGTTTGCGACGTTCATGCGCATAAGCAAGTATCACAAAACGGTCTTGGGCAACTAAATAAAGTACTCGGTAAGGAAACGCTGACACAGCCATGCTTCGCACCGTCGGAGTGCCCGCCCATCGGGGGAAAACCGGAGCAGAATGTGGCCAGTTCGAAATTCGGGCGATCGCCTCGTCTACGGCGTTATAAAAATCCTCGCCTAAGCCCGGCTCCCGGTCTTCGTACCAAAGCGCAGCTTCACGAAGTTCCGCGCGCGCCTCTGGATGCTCCCGCTTCGCCAGTGTCACCCGCGGCGTGCTGCCAGTTCAGCTCGCAGTTGCGCATGAGATGCATCCACATCCAGTAGTTGGACATTGCCGCTTTCGATCGCGTCAATACGACGGCGGAGCTCGTCGTGCCACGCCGAGTCAATTTCAGGCTGAGCGACGTCGACCTGTTCATTTTCAAGACTGCGCAGACCTCGATGAATAACAGCAGCTCGATCACGCTCGTCTAAGGCAAGCAACGCCCGCTCGACTTCAGTGACATCCATGGACATGCGTCCAGTGTAGGCCGTTAAACCGACGCCGCCGAAAAAGTCACAACCCCGATAAGGCAAAAAACATCAACCGAGTTTGATCACCTTATTCGCTTGCACCAGTTCGACGTTCACTTGCCGATAGCGAGCGTATGGTCTTTCCTTGAGTGATCACTTCGACCACGCCGGACATGTCACGCATCGGGGTTTCCAACTCAAGGAGATCCGAAATGATGCCTAGCGGGTCCTCTTCCAGCGGCTCATACGTACACAAGCCCAGTCCGTGATGCTCCGAGTACGACCTCGCGATTCCCGCCGCTAAGTTCACGTCTTTAATTACGTAGTCGGTTTTTGACTCAACACGAAAGGCGGGCTCTTCGCCACGCACGCGTGCTTGGCCAGAGCTCGTCGCGTGAATACCTTTACCGAGAGCATTGAGCAGCGCACCAATGCGCTCCAACACGAGGGGCTCTAAATCGTCCCGCTCGTCAGGGCCTGCTTCAGAGAGCAGGCCGCACGCGGCTTCAACTTCCCTCGCAAGTGAGGAAACATCCGAGTCTGGAAACCACACGATTTTGCTCCCTTGGTCACGACCTTGGGAACAATCTAGCCCTTCGGGCGAGAGAGGAACGCGAGCATCGCTTCGCGCGCACCGTCGCTGGCGAACAAGCGCGCCGAAAGTTCGGCCAAGCCCTCGGCCCGATCGTCCAGACGCGCAATGACATCAGCGTTCAGCAGCGCCTTGGTTTCGCCCAAGCCCTGCGGGTGCGCCTGACGCAAATCAGCCAACACCGCTTCAAGCGCGGCATCGAGTTCGGCGTCGGCAACCACTCGGGTTACCAATCCGACCTCGGCCGCCTCGGCCGCGTTGAACTTACGTGCGGTCAAGAAC
>JAAYIT010000313.1 GCA_012523295.1 Porphyromonadaceae bacterium
CTGGAATGTGAATCAAACTCGACTGTATTATGAACCCGACCCGGTATTTACAATTGAAAGGGAGTTCGATCTTGAATCTAAATACGCTTTACCTTTATATCAAGCGCAACCTTATGGTCTTACTTCGATGTATAGGGGTACTTATAAATGTCTCTTCAATCAGCTTGTTATTGATTCAGGTGAGATCTTTTATATTGATGATGCAAAAAGTATTATTTCTGAAACCAAGTATCACCAATTTCAACTTACTCCTTCTGGAAACTTAGTCTTTTCCATGGATTACTATTTGGCTAATTCGGTGGAATATAAGTTACTATGTTTGTTTAATGAGAATAAAAATGATTGTTCTAAGGTGGGTTTGAATGCGTTTATTGAACAAACCCCCATTTTTGAGACAGAGCAAGAGGCAGATGAGTTTATTGGTTATGTTGAGTTGAATATTCAAGGTGTTCTTACCGAAGTGGAGGAATCATCTGAAATGAAATTCGAAGATGCACCATATGATCCGCGAAAACACGATCAATTTAGAATTCATACAGGGCGTGTTCTGAAGAAGTTACATCATGGATTCCAACTCAACGACCTAGGTATCTCTTGATTTTTCCTCGAGACTAATTTCTTCATCACAATCGATATCCCAAGTCTCCAATACCAACACGCCTTGTTCGTATGCAATCAAGACTTCAGTCATTAAATTAAATGCCTTTCCGAGCTTTCTTATTATTGGCCGTAATGAACGAGACATTTTTGCAAATGGTTCGATCACTTCAATATTCTTGGAAATTGAATTTGCCAGATCTTTGATATTTTCTCCTGCATATAATAATGATTTTTTTAGATTGCAAATGGATTTCCTTTGTTCCAAGTCGGAAGGATCCATTAGTTCCATAAATTGAATTAATGCAGGAACAGAACTGTTCAACATGGACATCTTATCTGCGAACGCCTCTGCTTTCTCATACATATCGTCGACAGGTTCAATGAGCTTATCACTAAGCCGATTAAATGTTGAAAGAAGCACAGAAGCATTCTTGTTTGAACTTCTTTGATTGAATGAATCCAGTTCCTCATTAATAATTTTCGCAATTGATTGAGCAGTCGTGCTTGCGTCAGACATTGTGTTTATCACATCTTGAGCCACGACATCTAATAAACTCATTTTCTCGAGAATTCCTACTTCCTCCTCATCTTCAGAAGCATCATTGATTTCTGGGATAATCGAGATTTTCTCAATTTTCTCATTCTTGGCTCTTAACGCTTTGGCAATTTCATGCACCCCTAATCGATAGGCTTTTGATGTCGTTTCTTCAAAACGGTTTGAAGTCCAATCAATATATTGGGTGTTGCTAATTCTTTGTTTTAACTCATCATTACATTGATCGTTTCTCAGATCAGGCACATCAATATATATTATTGGCATTAAGGAGTTGTTTTCGTTCCCAAACCTCTCATCAAGTTTAGAGATAAAGGATCTAAGCTCATAAGTACAACTTGGCCTGTTGAAGTAAGCAGGGGTAATGATAGGTATAAAAATTGGCATGTTGTCAATATACTTATCCAATTCTTTAGGCCAATCATCTCCCCATCTAAGCTTTTCCTTGTCAACGAAATAGGACTCTACGTCTTCCCCAACGATTGCTTTGAACTCGCCTATAACATCTTCAACCAATTTCAAAATTCTTCCATCATGCTCTTGATCGGAATGAGCGTAAGACCAAAAACAATTTATTAGTGCCATGTTTTACTCCTTTTTCTGCAATCTCTTACTTAATAAAAAACGCTGCAAGGACCAACGGTTGGCAGATCTCGGCACCAAAGGCGTTTGTTCCGCAATGCTTTCCAGCTCCCATTCCATATATAGTCAGATAAGAATTATCATAAATGTCATCAAACTCTTTAAGGCTTACTACAAAATACGCATCATAGGTTCCGGGATAATAACACTGGAATTGTTCATTGCTTAGAACGTTGAATACTCGGCATGTGATCTTAATAAACTTATCTTTGTATTTATCAGGATACGTGTTGAAATCTTTCCATGTCACCTGTTCGAACTGTGCCATATAATCCTGGGTTTTTATATAGGCTGTCTGTGTGAACTGATATGGTGCGGTTGTAGGTGTAAGGGTTTTGGTGCGCGTTGGGGTAAGACTAGGCGTGGGCGTATCAGTGATGGTCGGTGTCAGAGTGATGGTGGGCGTGTCAGTGATGGTCGGAGTATGCGTGACCGTTGAGGTATTGGTAAAAGTTGGAGTAAAAGTGGGTGTGTCTGTAGGTGTGCTGGTGTTTGTAATGGTTGGATTGGCCAATTGGGTTTGTTCTATCCCTGCAGAGATAGTTTCTTGAATATCTTCTGGGCTCAGTTCTTTAGAACTTGAACAGGCGCTAATCAAAAACAGGATAACAAAAAAGACGACAATTTTTTTCATTCCACACCTCATGAAACTTATTGTACTGATATTGGATTGTTTACTTTGATTATAACAGCAAATGTTTTTTACTTACTGTTATTAGTTGTTGAACTTGTTAATTCTTACCAATCTCACCAGCCCCGGTAATATAGTGAACGGGGGCAACCTGACCTCTCGTACGGAAGGGGCTGGCTCCTTCCGACAAGGCTTTATCAGGCTAACTTAGCGGCTGGACCAAAGGCCCAGCCGTACGTCGAAGATCCCCTAAGCGAAGCAATCTGCCTTTAATCTGTCAATCTGAGCAAAGCGAAGAATCTTGTCTTAGGCAGGTTAAGATC
>JAAYIT010000314.1 GCA_012523295.1 Porphyromonadaceae bacterium
CAGTTTTAGAACAGTCTTAAACAGATTCGATGTGACTGATTCAAGTTGGTCTAATTTCAATATCATAGCTTGTATCATTATTTTATTAAAGAAAATTAACAAAAATCAAAAGTCAAGATAACTTCTATGTATAAAAAGGAGAATAAAAATGCAATTTCGAGATCATTGTTATTCTTTCGGGTGTGATTTCTATAACAAAGTTATAAACAGAATCCAAATATTCAAAAATTTTTGCATAAAAAAAAGACATTTGGTGTAAAAAAAACACTAAATGTCTGATTTTATATTAGATAGAATGTGTTAATATTTCTCGAAAATGACGGAAATATGATTCCGGAATCACAAAATAAAACGAAAAACAAGTCATCTTTACTATAAAAAGCGACAGTTTTTTGCATTTTTAATCCCCACTTCCGGTGTAGGCTGTTCAGACTAAGCTGTCTTCAGTCTGTGCGCACTCATTCTGCCTATTTTCTTGTGTGCGTAATCGAGTGTTACCGTATATTGCTTTGTCTTTTTGGAAGGCAATTCGTACATGGCATCCATCATGATTGTCTCCGTGATAGAGCGTAATCCGCGTGCACCAAGCTTAAATTCGATGGCTTTATCGACAATGTATTCGAGTACATCGGGATTAAAGCGCAACTCAATGTTATCCATTTCGAACAATTTGACATACTGTTTGATGATCGAGTTTTTCGGTTCAGTCAGAATATTTCTCAAGGCATTCCTGTCAAGTGGTTCAAGATAAGTCAAAATCGGCAGGCGGCCAATAATCTCCGGAATCAGCCCAAACGACTTCAAGTCTTGCGGCGCAATGTACTGAAGCATATTTTTACGGTCGATGTTTTCTGTCTCTACTGCCGCTCCATAGCCTACCACACGTGTATTTAGCCGTTGAGCAATTTTTTTCTCTATCCCGTCAAAAGCTCCGCCACATATAAAAAGTATGTTCTGCGTATTTACTTCAATGAATTTTTGATCGGGGTGTTTGCGACCGCCTTGCGGTGGTACGTTGATTACTGAACCTTCAAGCAATTTCAAAAGTCCCTGCTGCACACCTTCGCCGCTCACATCGCGTGTAATGCTGGGATTGTCACTTTTACGGGCAATTTTATCTATTTCATCAATAAATACAATCCCTCTCTCAGCCGCTTTGACATTGTAATCGGCTACTTGAAGCAGGCGCGTAATAATACTTTCTATGTCTTCACCCACATAGCCGGCTTCTGTCAGCACCGTCGCATCTACAATTGTAAACGGAACTTCCAATTTTTTGGCAATGGTTTTTGCCAGGAGCGTTTTCCCCGTTCCGGTATAGCCCACCATGATGATATTTGATTTTTCAATTTCAACATCATCCTCTTGTTTCTCCTGCATAAGCCGTTTGTAATGGTTATAAACAGCCACCGAGAGAAACTTTTTGGCTTCCTCCTGTCCGATTACGTATTGATCCAAAAAACTTTTTATCTCTTTCGGTTTTGGGGTGGTGGATTTGTCAAGATCGGGCACAGGTCCTTTTGTCTGGGTTTCTTTAACTATTTCCGCCGCCTGAATCGCGCACTCATCGCATATATGAGAACTGTTTATCCCCATAATCAGAAATCCAATTTGGGATTCGGGCCTGCCGCAAAAACTGCATTTTTTTGGTAATTTTGCCATAATTATTAAACCCCTTTCGCCTAAACTTCGACAAAGCTAAGTAACCAAAGGGGGAGAGAGAATTTTTGATTTTTGTAACTTGTATATTAGTAAAATAGCTGAAAACTCTTTCGAGAACCGCTCTTAAAGTCTCCTCACGCGGGGAGATTTAAAGTGGGCTTTACTTCTTTTTCTCTTTTATCAGCACTTTGTCTATCATTCCGTATTCCATTGCTTCCTGCGATGTCATCCAGAAATCGCGGTCGGAATCTTTTTCGATTTGCTCGTATGTTTTTCCCGAATGGTCGGCAATAATCTGATAGAGCTCTTTTTTCAATTTCAGCATTTCACGCAGGTTGATTTCCATATCAGCAGCTACACCTTTCGCTCCGCCGCTTGGCTGGTGTATCATCACTCGGGAGTGTTTCAAAGCGGAACGTTTGCCTTTTTCGCCCGCAACGAGCAGAACCGCGCCCATCGAGGCAGCTATTCCGGTACAAATCGTAGCCACATCGCTACTGATAAACTGCATGGTGTCATATATTCCCAAGCCCGCATACACAGAGCCTCCGGGAGTATTCAGGTAAATGGAAATGTCTTTTCCCGGATCGGCTGAGTCTAAATAGAGGAGCTGCGCCTGGATAACATTAGCCGCGTAGTCATCTACGGCAGTGCCGAGGAAGATAATTCTATCCATCATGAGTCGGGAGAATACGTCCATTTGAGTTACGTTTAGCTGACGTTCTTCCAGAATTGAAGGTGAAATATAGCTGTCAGTTACTTGTGCATATTGGTCTAATGATAAACCGTTCATTCCTAAATGTTTGGTCGCATATTTTCTGAAATCATTGTTTTTATCCATAATCTATCTATAATGTGTTTTATGTTGTACAATCTAATAATTTACAATTTTGTTGCGAAAATCTTGCCAATGTATCTAATGTGACAAAATGGCATTTCGGGGAGTGGTTGGCAAAGATAAGGGATTTTTTGGAGAAAAGTAGGATTCATTACTCGCAAAATTTTAGTTTATGCCCTGAATGGGCAGCATATTTCAGCCCCACACAACGGGTGGAGATAGCGATTAACCAACATGATGCGCCTTGAAAGGGCTATACATTATGCTGCAACAGGGTGAGTAGTAATATTTTTTGAAATAAAAAAATAAAGTTATGTGAAGTGTTTCAAGTAAACAAACATTCGTAAGCATCCCACATTCGCCGTCTTTTCAATATTCTTTCAAAGGGCGAACTTTGCCTTAAAAAAGCTATGTTCAATCTCAATGAAGGAAACCGATTTGTAGTCTGCCGTAGTGGTGTTGAC
>JAAYIT010000315.1 GCA_012523295.1 Porphyromonadaceae bacterium
AGCTCATAATTGATTGGCAGCAACTCCTGCCTGCCAATAGCAAAGCAAACGGTCTATAAATCTCAATGAAATTTATAGACCGCTATTTTTTGTGCTTTGAAAGACGGCGGATTTGGGATGCTTACAAACATTCATTCTGCTGCATAAAAAAGCCGACTTTCTCTCAGAAAATCGGCTTTCATTATTTTGTTTCTAAACGTGTAAATTCAGATTTTAATGTTCACTCTCGTGCTTATGCTCTTACTTTAGCTCTTGTTCTTGCTCTTGCTCAAACAATTTATTAAATTCTTCAATCGAGACTTCTTTTTTGTCTAATTTCACTTTTTCACGGATTATCGCAAAAACTTTTTCAGCAGCAGCCTGATCAATGAAATTTCTTACCGTCTCTTCTTTTTTCATCAGGTCTTTTGCATAATTATCAATAATATCATCACCCATTCCTACCATTCCGTATTGGGCAAATTGAGATTCAGCTACTTTTTTCGCGTATTCCTCCACATCGGACATCTCGATTTTAACATCGTTGGCTTTGGCGATTTTATCTTTTATCAGATGCCAAATCAGATCGTCTATCATTTTTGGATAGTCTTTATCTACTTGCTCGGCAGTCATTTCCTTGTTGGAGTCAAGCAACCAGCGTTTCAAAAACGCTTCAGGGAATTGCAGGTCTTTATGTTTTTTTACGAGCATCTCGCGGGCATCAATATTGAACTTGTATTCGCTATCCGCTACGAGGGTTTCTTTGATATTTTCAGTTATTTTTGCTTTAAATTCATCCGTCGATTTCACTACGCCATCGCCAAATACCTTGTCAAACAACTCTTGATTCACTTCACTTTCTTTGAAGCGTGTGATTGTTTTTATTTCTATTTTGAAATCGGAAGTCAGGTTTTTTACGTCATCTTTGCTGATTTTCAATAACGAACTGATTTCTGCCTCATTTTCATATGCTTTTACCGGATTGAAAATTACCGTATCGCCTTTGGCTTTTCCTATGAAAAGTTTTTTTTGCTCCTCATCTTTCATGTATCCGGGTGTGAGAATGCCTTCTTCCACAACAATTCCGTCCTCTTTTGCTTCTCCGTTTTCAAGTTCGATCAATTGACCTTTCACCATGTCTTTTTCTTCCACGGTATCCACATCATCGTATTTTCCATAACGTGAAGCATAGGATTTAATCTGATTTTCGATCATTTCATCCGAAACGGCAATCTCATAATAAGGCACTTTGTCTTTTCCGCCCAGTTCTACTTCAAATTCAGGTGCTAAGCCAAGGTCAAAACTAAAATCGAAACTCTCTTCCGTGTCAAAATCAATTTCTGTCTTTTCATCCACGCTCGGCAGCGGCTGACCTAAAATTGGAAGATTGTTTTCTTCGATATATTTCACTAAGCTTTCGGAAACTACATTGTTGATTTCTTCTGCTTTAACAGCGGTTCCGTACATTTTTCTTATTAATCCGATCGGAACATTGCCGGGACGAAAACCGGGCATATTCGCTTTTTTACGATAGTTCTTTAGTGATTTTTCAACTTTTTCAGCGTAATCTTCTTTCGCAACATTTATAGTAATTACAGCATTAATCGCGTCGATGTCTTTTCTTGAAATATTCATATGTTCTTAATTGTTAGCACATTAAAAGCGTTTTGTGAAGACGCCCAAATTGGGGTGCAAAGATAAGAAAAATTTAGTAAATAATTTTGCTGTTTTAGGTTTAATTCAATGAAAATACTTGAAAATGCTCTTTTTGTTCAATTTGACAGTTTGTTTTCTAATAAAAAACCGATAAAACGCTAAAACTTATAAAATCAATTCTTGAATGCAGAAAAAATTCCGTAATTTTGCATTCTAAAATTTTCAGAGAAAATACTGCTGAAATTCAAATGTGAATCATTAATCATAAAATTGATAATCATATATAAATATGTCAACAAAACCATTTATCTATCAAGATCCGTTTCCGTTGGGTAAAGAAAAAACGGAGTATTATTTATTAACTAAAGATCATGTAAGCGTTGAGAAATTTGGTGAAAAGGAAATTCTGAAAGTTGAACCGGAAGCTCTTACCATGCTTTCTCGTGTGGCTATGCGTGATGCCAATTTTCTTTTGCGTCCTGAGCATCAGAAGCAGGTAGCCAAAATCCTTGCCGATCCGGAAGCGAGCGAAAACGATAAATTTGTGGCTGTAACAATGCTCCGCAATGCGGAAATTTCTGCAAAAGGTGTTTTGCCCTTCTGTCAGGATACCGGTACGGCTACTGTTTTTGCTAAAAAAGGGAACAATGTGTGGACGGATGGAAATGATGAAGAGGCTCTCTCCAAAGGAATTTACGAAACTTACACACAGGAAAATCTTCGTTATTCGCAAAATGCGGCTCTCAATATGTACGATGAAGTAAATACCGGCACTAATCTTCCTGCACAAATAGATATTATGGCCGATCAGGGTGATGAGTATAAATTTCTCTTTATCGCTAAGGGTGGTGGTTCTGCCAATAAATCCTATTTGTTTCAAGAAACAAAAGCTTTGCTCAATCCCGATTCGTTGGAGAAATTCCTGGTTGAAAAAATGAGAACGCTCGGGACTGCCGCTTGTCCTCCGTATCACATTGCATTTGTGGTGGGTGGAACTTCAGCTGATGCTACGATGAAAACCGTGAAATTGGCTTCTACCAAATATTACGATGAGCTTCCGACAACAGGGAATGAGTTGGGGCGCGCGTTTCGGGATGTGGAAATGGAAGAGAAAGTACTGAAAGCAGCGCAGGAAGTCGGATTTGGAGCACAGTTTGGAGGTAAATATTACGCGCATGATGTGCGTGTAGTGCGTCTTTCGCGTCATGGTGCTTCTTGTTTTGTGGGAATGGCCGTCTCGTGCTCAGCTGATAGAAATATCAAAGGAAAAATCAATAAAGATGGAATTTGGGTTGAAAAATTAGAAGATAATCCGGGACAATATATCCCTGAAGAATTTAGAAAAGAGGGTGAAGGAACGGCCGTAAAACTCAATTTGAATCAACCGATGGCAGATATTTTGAAAACTTTGACTCAATATCCGGTTTCTACCAGACTATCGCTCAATGGAACCATCATAGTGGGACGTGATATAGCTCACGCCAAACTGAAAGAGCGTATCGATGCCGGACAGGGGCTACCACAGTATGTAAAAGACCATCCAATCTACTATGCCGGTCCCGCCAAAAATCCGAAAGGAATGCCATCAGGCTCATTTGGGCCTACTACGGCAGGTAGAATGGACAGCTATGTAGATTTATTCCAATCACATGGAGGTAGCATGGTGATGATAGCCAAAGGTAACCGGAGTCAGGAGGTGACTGATGCCTGTAAGAAGTACGGTGGATTTTACTTAGGTTCCATCGGTGGTCCTGCAGCCATTTTAGCTCAAAACAGCATCAAAAACGTGGAAGTGCTCGAATATCCGGAACTCGGCATGGAAGCGATTTGGAAAATAGAAGTTGAAGACTTCCCGGCATTTATTTTAGTAGATGACAAAGGAAACGATTTTTTCCAAATGGTGAAGAAGCCAATGATTTGTTGTGATTGATGTAAAGCCGAGAGAAAGAATATTGTAGAAAAAACCTGACAGGTGTGAAAGCTTGTCAGGTTTTTTTATGGCATAAGTTGCAGTTGAATTAATTTCATTCTTCTAACAAACAATCTTTATTATGTCTATCCTCAAAGTATCCTAAAATCCAACATTTCAAATCTGATATCGGGTCTTACCGCTCCATGCGGTTTGAACCGTTGTGACTTGAAAATGCAAAATGCCGCTTGTATCTGACACGCCATAAAAGTTTTCGGCAGGCTTGAAATATGCCCTTTTTCAAAAAAGAAGAATAAGAAGTGTTTGTAGCTGTTTTGTAACATTTTTTTGCCATTTTTATGCCAAAAAATGGCAAAAACAAAGATTTTTCAAAAAAAAACGAATGAATTTGCTTAAAACTATTGCAGGGACGATAAAAGATTGTATTTTTGTGAAAAAAATTATTTTTTTATCTATTATAAACTATTAATTAATTACAAGTTTTATGAAACAATTAGTTGACAAAATCAATCAAGAGATTGCAGTATTCGTAGAAAATGCAGCATTGCAAGTAGAAAAAGGTAACAAAGCAGCAGGTGCTCGTGCTCGTAAATCATCTTTAGAGCTTGAAAAAGCACTTAAAGAATTCCGTAAAGTATCTATTGCAGCCGCGAAATAAGAGTTGCGATATTTTTTGAGCAGCGTTGCTGTTCTCACGAAACAAGAGAGGGTTTTCATTTAATGAAAGCCCTTTTCTTTTAGCCCTCCATTCTACCTTCTTGAGCAAGAAAAAAAGTTAATGAGTCCATTGTTGAAGAAAATCTCTTTCAATTTTCCGGGGAAAAACAGTCAATAATTGATAGATTACACCATTCCTCCCGTTTATTATTTAATAATTTAAAATAAACCCGCTTAAATAATACAAAACCGATAAAAATGTAGTACTTTTGTATAATTTTTCCCAAAAACTGCATTTTTGAAACTGATACATACCGGTATGAACAAAATTGACTTTCGCGCTATAGCCCCCCATTTAGTCGCTTTGCTGCTTTTTCTAATTATTGGATTTGTCTATTTCGTTCCTGTTATTGAAGGGAAAGAATTAGTAGCACATGATACTGACAGTTGGAGAAGCATGGCGCAAGAGACAATAGCTTACAACGAAACGCACGATGATGTTACGCTTTGGACAAATTCGATGTTTGGCGGAATGCCGAATTATCAAATTTCCATGAATCAGCCGTATAATATCCTGCAATATGTGGAAAAAGTAATTTTCTCAATTCCCCGTCCGGTTTACAATGTATTTCTCTATTTCATCTGTTTCTATATTTTACTGCTGGCGTTTGGATTAAAACCCTGGCAAGCCGTCATTGGCTCTATCGGGTTCACTTTCGCGTCCTATAATTTTATAATAATAGCTGCCGGACATAATTCAAAAGCAATAACTATCGCCTATATCGCTCCGATGATTGGTGCTGTATATCTGACATTGCGAAAAAAACTTTTGCTGGGAGGTGTGCTCACTGCGTTTTTCTTGAGCTTAGCCATTCGTGCAAACCACGTTCAGATATTGTATTATGCATTGATAATTCTGCTTTTTTTCGGCGTTGTGGAGTTTATTTACAGCTTACGTGAGAAAACGTTGCCCCATTTTTTCAAGGTAGTAGGTGTGTTGGTTGTAGCCGCTGTAATTGCTATCGGTATGAACGCGACCTCGCTAATGACAACCTACGAATACAGTCATTACACCATGCGGGGCAAATCAAACGGCTTGACATCCGATTTGCAAAGTTCGCAGCACGGATTGAATAAAGACTACATTACGCAGTGGAGTTATGGTATAGATGAATCAATGACCATGCTGATTCCTAATTTCAAAGGTGGTGCAAGCGGTGCGGCTTTGGGAATGAAAAGTGAAACGGCTCAACGATTAAAAAGTCTCGGAGTACCCGATAGTCAAATAAAGGAAATTATCAAGCAAATGCCTTTGTATTGGGGGACACAACCATTTACTTCAGGACCTGTGTATCTGGGCGCTATTGTAATGTTCTTGTTTGTGCTGAGCTTATTTGTGGTAGATAAAAGGATGAAATGGTGGCTGCTTCCGATGATTATTCTTACTTTGATGCTTTCATGGTGAAAAAATTTCATGCCGCTGACCGACTTTTTTATCGATTATATTCCCTTATATAGCAAATTCCGTACGGTCTCCATGACTTTGGTCGCGACAGGATTCGGAGTGACATTACTTGCTTTTTTGGCGATAAAAGAGGTCTATGAAGGAAATATTGATAAAGCAAAACTGACAAAATCTATTTTGATAAGCGCAGGAATTACAGCCGGAATTAGTATGATTTTCGGATTGGTACCATCGCTCGCGGGAAATTTTATCTCTCCCCAGGATGCTTCGCTTCAGGGTGATTTTGCATTTATGAAAGAGACTTTGCCGAATGACAGGAAATCCTTGTTAAGGAGTGATGCTTGGCGTTCGATTGGGTTTATTGTATTAGGGGCTTTGATTTTGTATGCTTACGCGAAGGGATTTCTAAAGAAAAATGTGTCTGTGGCTTTGCTTGGATTTTTCATCCTGCTGGATTTATTCCCTGTTGCCAAAAGATATCTGAATGATGATAACTTCGCTCCCAAACGGCCGAAACAACTCGTGCAAACCACGCCGGCCGATAATTTTATTCTACAGGATAAATCGCAATATCGGATTTTAGATGCTACAGTCAATATTTTCAATGATGCTACACCATCGTATCACCATAAAAATATCGGAGGATATCACGCTGCAAAACTTCGCCGTTATCAAGAGCTGATAAATATGCAGTTGGAACACGAAATCGGTCAACTCTTTGGTGCTTTCAGTCAGGCTACAACGATAGAAAGCCTGTATCCGACGCTTGATTCGCTTGGTGTGCTCAATATGTTGAATCTGAAGTATATTATTTACAATAAAGAAGCGCAACCGATTATCAATCCGTACAACAATGGCAATGCTTGGTTTGTTGAAAATATCAGGGTAGCTGCTGATGCTAATGAGGAGATGAAGCTGCTTGGAGAAATAGATACAAAAAATGAGTTGGTAATCGATCAATCCCTGGCTTCGAATCTGCCTGTTTCGATAGTTCCGGATTCTGCTGCAAAGATTTCTCTCAAATCATATAAGCCTAATCACTTGATTTACAGTGTAAATACGCAGAGTGAGCAGGTGGCTGTATTCTCCGAAATATTTTATGATAAAGGTTGGAATGCGTCTATTAATGGAAAAGAGGTGCCTTATACACGCGTGAATTACTTGCTTCGTGGAATGACTTTGGAGCCCGGAGCTTATGAGTTAGAGTTCCGTTTTGAGCCCAGATCATATAAAATCGGAAATATAATCGCTATAATCAGCTCGATTTTGTTGATTCTCGTATTTGCCGGTTATTTGATTAAATTTAGAGTGAAAGCACCCATTAACTCCTGATAACCAACTTCGATGCGTGAAAAAGGTGTATATATGTGATGCAATTTTAGATTCAAAACTCAAACGACATTATGTCCAAAAAAAAATACAAAAAGAAAAGATTTTATTTTAGAAATGCCGGGGTTACCGCAACTGCCAGTATGGCCTTGGTTTTGCTATTGGTCGGATTATTAGCTTCAGTCCTGTTTCTCACACGTGATATGGGCCGGGAAATAAAGGAGAAGATGACACTTTCCATTGTGCTGAAAGATGAAGTTACGCCTAAGCAGACCGAAAGGATAAAGACATTTACCGAAAAATCAGCTTTTGCTAAGTCTGTAGAATACATCTCCAAAGAGCAAGCATTGCAAGACCATATTGATGCGTTAGGTGAAGATCCTGCTGAGTTTTTGGGCTGGAATCCGCTTTTCGCATCACTCGAAGTCAATCTGAATGCTGAATATGCTCATAATGACAGTATTGTGAAAATTGAAAAACAGTTAAGCAGATTTGAATATATTGATAAAATTTCTTATCAAAAGGATATGATTGCGATGGTCAACGAGAATGTCAGAAAGATCAGTTTTATTCTTTTGGGGCTGGCTGCTGTATTAATGTTGATTTCCTTTGTGCTGATAAACAACACCGTCCGTTTACGGATTTATTCCAATCGGTTTATCATTAACACCATGAAACTGGTGGGTGCAAAAAGCTGGTTTATTCGCAAGCCCTACGTTGGTCAAAGCATTATAAATGGGGTAGTTGCGGCAGTTGTAGCCATGCTCTTACTGAGCGGATTGGTTTACTATATGAAATATAAATTTGGACTTGATACAAAATTTATTACATTACAAACCGCTCTGATTATAACAGGAATAGTGTTGGTCTCCGGAATTTTACTGACGGCGATTTCATCCTATTTTGCTGTGGGAAGGTATATTAAAATGAGGACCGACGAGATGTATTATGTGTAGGTGGTGCTGGGTGTTGGGTGTTGGATGTTGGGTGTTGGGTGTTGGATGTTGGGTGTTGGGTGCTGGGTGCTTGGTGTTGGGTGTTGGGTGCTGGGTGCTTGATGCTGGATGCTGGATGTTGGGTGAAAAAGTTTTAAAATTCGCAATTTAACAAAATATATATGGAAGAGAAGAAATTTGTAGTTTCTAAAATTAACTATTTGCTGATAGCGATTTCATTTTTAGTAATTGTTATCGGTTTTTTACTAATGACCGGCGAGCCTTCGGGAGAAGTGTTTAATCCGGATATTTTTAGTACTCGTCGTATTGTTGTAGGCCCAATGATTTCGTTGTTTGGCTTCGTTGCAATGATATTTGCAATACTTTATAAACCCAAAAGCAAGAAAGCCGAATGAGTATATTTGAGGCAATAATTATTGCCATAGTAGAAGGATTAACAGAGTTTTTGCCTGTCTCATCAACAGGTCATATGATTTTAGCGCAGGGCTTTTTGGGAGTTGAAAGTGATGAGTTTGTAAAGGCGTTTACCGTCATCATTCAGTTTGGCGCTATCCTGTCAGTACTTATTTTGTACTGGAAACGTTTTTTTCAGACCATAAATTTTTACGTAAAGCTGTTAGTCGCGTTTATTCCTGCGGCAGTTATTGGTTTTTTAGCCGGCGATTTTATTGATAGTTTGCTTGAAAATGTATGGGTGGTAGCGATTATGCTTGTTTTGGGCGGAATTTTAATGCTGTTTGTTGACAAATGGTTTACCTATCCGGAAGAGACTGAGCCTAAAATGAGCAATAAGCACGCGTTTAAAATTGGATTGGCACAATGTATCGCGATGATTCCGGGAGTTTCCCGCTCTATGGCTACGATTGTAGGTGGGATGTCACTGGGATTCAGTAGAAAAACTGCAGCCGAATTTTCTTTCTTCTTGGCTGTGCCTACCATGGCGGCGGCTTCGGGATACAAAATGCTTGGACTGTTAAAAGAAGATGCAACACGTCAACTGCTTGCCGACAATCTGAATGTATTGCTGATTGGAAATGTGGTCGCGTTTATAGTAGCAATGCTTGCCATTAAGTTTTTCATTAGCTTTTTGACAAAATATGGTTTTAAAGCGTTTGGGTATTACCGTATCGTAGCAGGTTTATTGATTTTGTTGTTAATGGCATTTGGTTATAATTTGCAAGTTGCTTGATAGCGTGGATTTTATTGAAGGAGAAATATTATATGTAAATAAGCCGCTTCACTGGACTTCTTTTGACTTGGTCAACAAAATCAGGTGGAAGATTTCCCGTACGCTGAAAATTAAAAAGTTGAAAGTCGGACATGCCGGAACGCTTGATCCGTTGGCTACCGGAGTAATGATTATTTGCACCGGTAAAGCGACGAAGCGAATCGAAGAGTTTCAGTATCAGACGAAAGAATACATTGCGACATTGCGACTTGGAGCTACTACGCCGTCATTTGATTTGGAAAAAGAGATTGATGCAACTTATCCCACTGAGCATATCACAAAGGAACTGATAGATAAAGTGATCCCCACTTTTAAAGGTGAAGTTTGGCAGGTTCCGCCTGTATATTCTGCTGTGAAAGTTGATGGTAAACGAGCGTATGATTACGCGCGTGATGGACAGGAAGTAGAGCTGACTCCCAAGCTGTTGGTGATTGATGAGATAGAAGTGCTTAATTTTTCGCTACCTGAATTGAGACTTCGAATTGTTTGCAGTAAAGGAACCTACATTCGTGCTTTAGCGCGTGATATAGGAGTTGCTTTGCAGAGCGGAGCACATTTAACGTCATTGGAACGAACAAAAATAGGCGATGTAACGTTAGATAACTGCTTTGAAATTAGTGAATTATTAGAGAGTATTGAAAAGATTGTAAAATAAAAATGTTTAAGTGTTTGTAAAAAAGATGAAATTATCTCAATTTAAGTTTATATTACCAGAAGATTTAATAGCACAATATCCCAGCAATTACAGGGATGAATCGAGACTTATGGTGCTGCATAGGAAAACCGGTAAAATTGAGCATAAAATATTTAAAGAAGTCATAGATTATTTTAATGAGCATGACTTGTTTGTATTTAATGATACCAAGGTTTTCCCGGCAAGATTATTTGGAAATAAGGAGAAAACCGGAGCTCAAATTGAAGTTTTTCTGCTGCGTGAACTCAATAAAGAAACCCGTCTCTGGGACGTTCTTGTAGAGCCGGCAAGAAAAATTCGTATCGGCAATAAGCTTTATTTCGGTGAAGATGACCGCGTAGTTGCTGAAGTAATTGACAATACCACATCGCGTGGTCGAACGTTGCGTTTTTTGTATGATGGTGATCACGATAGCTTCAGGAGAGATCTTTTTAGCTTGGGTGAAACTCCGCTTCCGAAAAACATTAACCGTCCGGTCGAACCGGAAGATGAGGAAAATTTCCAGACCATATTCGCAAGAAATGAAGGTGCAGTTGCTGTGCCGGGTGCCGGCAGGCATTTCAGTCGGGAATTGCTGAAGCGAATGGAGATCAAAGGAATAGAAAAGTCATTTTTGACTTCTCATATGAGTTTAGGAAATTTCAGAGACATTGATGTGGAGGATTTGACCAAGCACAAGATGGATTCCGAACAGATGGAAATCACTTCTAAGACAGCCGGAGAAGTGAATTCCACTCATGATAGAGGCAATAGTATCTGTGCTGTTGGAGTGACTGTAATGCGTGCTCTGGAAACGGTTGTAGGTACAGAAGGAAAAATTAAATCATTCAAAGGCTGGACTAATAAATTCATTTTCCCGCCGTACGATTTTACGGTTGCAAATTCAATGATTACCAATTTTCACTTGCCATATTCTACGCTATTGATGTTGTCGGCGGCATTTGGCGGGTATGAGCAGGTAATGAATGCTTATGATGTTGCAGTAAAAGAAAAATACCAATTCGG
>JAAYIT010000316.1 GCA_012523295.1 Porphyromonadaceae bacterium
CGTGTGACAAAAATAAAACATTAAGATTTCATTTAGAAGTTAAGGGACTTTTAGAAATAAATATATTTACATTAAGTCAATATTAAATCCTTAATGAAACCTTAATTTGACTTAACTTCTTAATGGTGAAAGTATTTTAATATACACTGGAAATTAATCTAAATCATTTTTCACAGGAAAACCAGTAATACCGTGATTTTTAATTAAGGACGTATGAGACACGCCATTAATCATTCTCATAGGTTTGTGATTAATCTTAAACGGCCGCTTCATATCTATTTGAAAATTAATGATATAACTATCTAAGTTATAGTAATTCTATCTTATATTTTCGAAAAGCACGACAACGTTCTTTAACTATCTTTAATGTTTTTTGCTTATTGTGTTTTATCTAAAGATTAATGGAGGTAAGGGAAAAGCTATGCTCAACGGCAAGACGTATTCTGTATCGACTTCAAGTTTTATAGCAATACAATCCAAGAGAACACCTTATTGTACTTTACAACATATCTAACCGACTGAATATTTGTTGTTTACGTACACGCGTTTTGTAGTGTGTGAAATTTTACTCTAACTTTGCACTTACAAAAGGATACAATACTATCGTTTCATAAAAATTAATCTGCATTTTTTCTTCAGAAGTAAAGAGATACAGGTTTTGACAGAAAATCCTGAAGATCTGATTATCAAGCGGAATATCAAAGAACAAAACGAATATTAAAATAACGTAATTTACAGTTTTCTGAAAAAACAACAAAACACATTTTATACAAAAGTGTATTTTCATAGATTTTATAAAAATATTTTTCAGAATGCGGAAAAGGTTTGCTCGAAGATTTATAGTTAAATACACACATTCGTGATTGAAATGTCATTTTCAATTATTATTTGGCATGGCTTTTGAAAGCCTGAGTTGGTAAAAAAAAACGCTTTTCTGTTTTACTTAAACCGGGGTAATACAAAAAGAAAAGACTTGTGATATTCAAAGTCTTTTTCGATATAATAAAGCAGAAGTTTGGGAAAGTCAAGATGATATAATCACCAAAATCCGATTTTTACTTATTCTGATTCAGTTTCCAAATTTGCAAATAAATTAAAAATATGATTAATAACATGACAACAAAAAGAAATTTAATTCTATTTTTCTTAGCCGTGTTGCTATTCTTTTTCCCTAAATATGGGTTTTCGCAGAATGGGTGTGAAAACTGTAATATTACTAATCCGTCTCCTGCTGACCAGAACACACCTCTGACCATAAACGACGGAGATGTTGTCTGTTTTACGGAAAGCAGAACATTCGGAGGATTGCAGTTTTACGGTGGGACAGTGTGCATCGCTGAAGAAGCAACGCTGACTATCAGCAACAATCTCAATGCAGATTCAGGTACAACCATAAACATGGAAATCTATGGGACACTACAGCTTGACCAAACACCGAACATATCTGCGGATGTAAATATCAATATCTACAGCAACGGTGTACTCAGAGCCGGTTCCACAGGATCGAATAATTTTGATCTCAATGGACCGGGGACCAACAGTATTAACAATTATGGATTAATTGACGTGGGAGTATTGGCTTTTAATAATACTCAAGGTGAGTATTTTTTCGACAATCATGGGACGATGAACATAACGAGCAATATGAACATCCAAGCTCAAATAACCAGCTTCATAAACGATAACACGGGAGTAATCAATCTTGGAGGCACCTTCAATATGAATTCTGGTACATCATATTTGAACTGTGGTACAATTACAGCAAACGGAGGTTTTAATATGGGTGGAGGTAGTATTCTAAATACCGGCAGCTTTACCGTTAATGGAAATATTAACTACGGTTCTGCTACTTCACGGGTGGAAAATTATGGAACTTTTGAAGTTAGTGGTGGTTCAGTGCAGTTACATACAGGTGCAGTATTTTATAATGAAGGAGTTGTTTCCCTTTTGAAAAACGAATGGGGTTATGGTGGCACTTTTGATAATGATGGAAATATAGAAGGTCCGGCCGTAAATTCAGGGAAGATGGGCTATTTATACCTTGACAATCAGGCAAATATAAACAACGGCAATATAGGACCAAATCTAAATTTTAAATATACAGGCGATGCATCGGACGGAGGATCTTCATTTGCATATCTGTTCCGAGACAGGGCTGGTTTAGAATTAATTTCACCTGTTTACTGGGATTGTGAATCAACAAACAGCTGTGTAGCTCCAAAGCAAACTTATCTAAATCTTTGTCCGGATGCTTCCGGACAAATGCCTCCGGATGCGGTTGACGATATATATACAGATGTAGTACCAGGAACAACGCTTTCTATTTCTGTAACAGACAATGACAAAAATTTTGATGGAACACCCGTTGTTATTGGTACGGAATCTGGTCAAATAGCCATCTCTACAGTCACAGATTCTACAGGTATCCCGGGTAACTGGCCGGAAGGTTTCACGCTGGATTCTGCCGGAACGATAAATGTAGCTCCTACAGTCGCTCCCGGAACCCACACACTATACTATCAAATCTGTTTACAGCCGGGAGGAACAGCCTGTGATGTTGCTGAAGTGACAATAGAGGTTATTTCTACAACTGCTCTCTGGGTCGGCACAGAATCAACCGATCCCACCGTCGCCAATAACTGGTCAAACAACACAGTCCCGACTCCGGGAAGCCATGTGGAGTTTGCAACAGCTACAAACAACAACAATACGCCAGCAGTACGCGATTTGGTTACAGTAGAGGATATGATAATCGGCGATTTCACCAATGCTTCGGATAAGAATTTTATTATTTCTCCGGAGACATCAGTAGAAATAACCGGGAAAGTTACCATAACCGATCCTGCGACAAACCAACCTTCTACCGATCCGAATAAAATTCAGATAAAGGCTGAGGCAGGCAAACCAAACGGAAGTCTGATTATTAATTGCGAAGAAAACAGCACTGCAGGCGAACCCAACCCAATCTACGCTACAGTAGAACTATATGCAAAAGGGGAAAAAGGTCATCCTTTCTCATGGCTCGATACAATTCCCGGCAGCCCGACCTACAACAACGTCACCTATGCCGGTGAATACCGCTTCCAACATTTTGGAGTCCCCGTGAAGACCGTAAAAGCTGACCCTACGTTTGCAGGCGCTTTCCTTTTTGAATACAGCGAGCCCACTAATGCTGAAAATTCGTATTTCTTCAAATGGATTGCATTAAACAATGAAAGCGATTTGACCAAGTTCAAAGGATATGAAATCACACAGGATGCACCTAAAATATACCGAATTCAAGGCGAACTGGTTTTCTGTGAGCAAAACATCACGCTTACACATTCGGCAGCAACGGTTAATGGTTCAAATGACGACAATGAATATAACAAACGCTATGGTTTAGGCCAAAATATCTTTGGAAATTCATTTACTTCATCCATACCGATTGGCAATATCGTATTCCCCGAAGGAGTGGAAGAAGTGGTGTACTTGTATAATACCGGGACTTTCGGTGAATGGGCGACTATTGACCGCGCCGCAACAAATGACCAGACTCAGGTTGCAGGGAATTACATAGCCATTCCTAAAGGAACTGCCTCGACAATGGAATATGGGAATATCCCTTCCATGCAGGGATTCTTGCTGCGCCATTTAGCGCCGGGCGGAAATCAAAATCCGATTACAATGAGTCTGCCCTACTTGAGCCTGACAAAAAACACTAAGCCGCAGCTGACTCCTAAATCCGGCAAAAACAAGAGAAAAGATAACCTAAGCTATCTACGGATAGAACTTAACAGTAAATCAACAATAGACAATTTGTGGCTTTTCAGTCAGCCCGGCACAACAGAGCGATATGATAACGGCTGGGATGGAAGGAAGTACTTTGGCACTCCGACAGCATTTATCTATTCTGAGTCACCTGATGGCGCTTTGCAGGTAAACTCGAGAGAAACAATCGATGGAAGTATAATTAACTTCTATCCAAATGATGACAAAGAATATCAATTTACAATCGTAAAATCAAACTTAGGGAAATACAGCGATCTGCACTTGTTGGATATCGTGACAAAATCGATTATTCCGCTTCAAAATGATACGACTGTTTACAAATTCTCATCAGTAGTCCCCACAGGCAAAGTAAATAAGCGTTTTGTGATTGTAAATAAGGAAAAGTCAAGAATAAGTTTTGACAATGGAGAATTCGAAACAATGAATGCTTTTGTATCCTCCGATGACAACAGCGTGACAATAAATAACTACACAGGATTCAACGGCAGGTATATGATTTTTGACATTTCAGGTTCACTCGTGATGAACGGAGATATGCTGACCGGTACCAATAATTTTGCAGCGAATCTGAAACCGGGTGCTTACATCTTACAGTTATCAGCTTCCAATCAAGTAAAGAGCATTAAATTTATTATAAAGTAAATAAATAAAGAAATGAGCATTAAAAATAAAATATTCCTTGTGTTTGCACTTACTTTCGCGGTCCTTGGCGGTGCGGGTGTGTATTTTTACAATAGTTTCTCCGGTCATTCAGGTGATTTCTACTATTACGAAGTTGAACGAGAGAGATCCGGAGAGATAATCCCATTTGTAGAGCTGAAAAATATCGTTGGAAATCGTTCGGTGAGAAATAATCCCGTGACAACGAATGATTTAAGTGATGATATTTCCGGTAATTTATCATCTGAATTAACAAGACATAAAAATCCGACTGCAAATAACTTTTCCGAAAGTTCAAGAAGCAGATACACCTATAGTCGATTTAATAA
>JAAYIT010000033.1 GCA_012523295.1 Porphyromonadaceae bacterium
CGTCCAAACTCGCCCCAAGTGTTTCGGTTTTTGAAACCTATTTACAGGCTCAAACAAGGACGATTCTTAACGCCGTTCTCTCTGATTTTTTGGCTCGCCGGACGAGGTCACTCGTTAGCAAGCCTTTTTGAAACTATCAGATGAAGCTTGCGAAAGTTAAGTTTATTACTGTTTGACTGCCGAATTGATTGTGTTCATTGAAAATCAAATTAAATGTAATGGATATCAGAACAAGACAACAAAAATAATTAAATCTCGGTCGTTTGGCAAGTGAATAATTATTATTATTCTATAAAAAAATCTTTTGATCTTTGAGCCTATTGTTTCATTAAATAGAACTTTTTATAAATATTTATCCTTCTTATTTAGAATCAAATACCCATTTTTTTCGTTAATAAGTTAAAAAATCGTTACAATTAAAGAAATTTTTCTCTAATTGTTTTCAAGTCTGAGAAAATAGTAGTAATTTTGCACTCTGAAAAACAGAAAATAATTAAAACCAAAAATAAATCAATTTAATTTAATCACAAATGGCAAATTTAGATTTAAGCAAGTATGGGATTAAGGGCGATATCGAAATCCTTCACAATCCGACTTACGAAGAGTTATTTCAGGCAGAAATTGATCCTGCAAACGAAGGTTATGAAAAAGGTGTATTGACTAACACAGGTGCTGTGGCAGTTGATACAGGTAAATTCACAGGTCGTTCTCCAAAAGATAAATTCATTGTATTAGACGATACAACCAGAGACACGCTTTGGTGGGATGGAACAATCAATCGCCCGACAACTCCGGAAGTTTTTGATCATTGTAAAAATCTTGTAACAGAGCAACTCTCTACTGCGAAAAAACTATATGTAGTGGATACTTTCTGTGGAACAAACGAAGATACTCGTATGAAAGTGCGTTTTGTTATGGAAGTAGCATGGCAAGCTCACTTCGTGACTAACATGTTTATCCGTCCTTCTCACTACGAATTGGCTAACTACGGAGAGCCTGATTTCGTTTGTCTAAACGGTTCGAAAACTACAAATCCAAACTGGAAAGAACAAGGTTTGAACTCAGAAGTGTTTACGCTGTTTGACCTGACTCGCAAAATGCAAGTTATCGGTGGTACTTGGTACGGCGGTGAGATGAAAAAAGGTATTTTTGCTTTGATGAACTACTATTTGCCATTGAAAGGCATTGCTTCCATGCACTGCTCAGCTAACGTTGGTGCTGATGGTGATGTAGCTATTTTCTTCGGCCTTTCCGGAACAGGAAAAACCACCCTTTCTGCTGACCCGAAACGTTTCTTAATCGGTGACGATGAGCACGGATGGGACGATCACGGAGTATTCAACTATGAAGGTGGATGCTATGCGAAAGTAATTGATTTGGAAAAAGATAAAGAACCTGATATTTGGAGAGCTATTCGTCGTGACGCGTTGCTTGAAAACGTAACTGTGAAAGAAGACGGAACTCCTGATTACACGGCAGCTGCTTCAAAAACAGAAAATACACGTGTTTCTTATCCAATCTACCATATCAGCAAAATTGTAACTCCTTCACGTGCAGGACACGCCAGCAAGATTATCTATTTGTCTGCTGATGCGTTTGGAGTATTACCTCCGGTATCTATTTTGGATGAGAAATCAGCTCAATACCACTTCTTATCTGGCTTTACATCTAAATTGGCAGGTACAGAGCGCGGTATTACTGAGCCGGTTCCTTCTTTCTCTCCAGCATTTGGCGAGGCGTTCTTGACATTACACCCAACAATGTACGCGAAAACTTTGATTGGAAAAGCTCAAGAGCACAATGCAAAAGTTTACTTGGTAAACACCGGATGGAACGGAACAGGAAAACGTATTTCTTTGAAAAATACACGTGCGATTATCGATGCTATCATTGATGGTTCTATCGAAAACGCGCCAACTACACATATTCCTATTTTGAATTTGGTGGCTCCTACGAAATTGAACAATGTTGATTCTGAAATTCTTGACCCGCGTGATACGTACGCAGATGTAGCAGAGTGGGAAACAAAAGCTAAATCCTTAGCCGGAAAATACATCAAGAACTTCGAGCAATACTTAGATAACGATGCTGCTAAAGAATTGGTAGCTTCAGGTCCACAGTTATAAGAAAAAAGTTCTCCGTAACTTCTGTTAATGAGTTTAGGAGATACAGAATGACAAATTCTTCTTTTAGAATAAATTAGTAATGAAAAAATCCTGCAAGTTAATTTGCAGGATTTTTTATTCTTCGTTCTCTCATTGTAAATAACTACCTCTTCAAACTCCATAGCAGCTTTATTTCCTCAGCCCAAAGCGAGTCATCCGGAGTTTCAAGAATAAGTGGAATGTAGTCAAATCGGCTGTCGTTCATGATAAACGAGAACGTATCCATTCCCATCACTCCTTTTCCGAGGCTGTCGTGCCTGTCAACTCGGGTGGCTAATTCTTTCTTGCTGTCGTTGATATGCAATCCTTGAAGGTATCGGAAGCCTATAATTTCGTCAAACTTCCTGAAAGTTTCATCAAAACTTTCTTTAGTTCTAATTTCATATCCCGCAGCAAGCATATGTGCTGTATCCAAGCAAACACCTACTCGCGATTTGTCTTCCACTAATTCAATAATTTGTGCGATTTGCTCAAAAGTATGTCCTAATGCAGAACCTTGACCGGCAGTATTTTCAATCACGGCAGTTACACCGTTTGTTTTTTCTAAAGCAATATTAATGGATGTAGCAATTACACTTATGCAGTCCTCTTCGCTAATTCTTTTTAAATGTGCTCCCGGGTGAAAATTCAGTTTTTTTAGTCCGAGTTGTTCGCAACGATGCATATCAATAACAAAAGAATCACGTGATTTTTCCAATCCTTCCGGATCGGGACTTCCGAGATTAATTAGATAACTATCATGCGGTAGAATATTTTCCGGTAAAAAACCGAATTCTTCAACGCGTTGTTTGAAAAGCTCGATACTCTTTTCAGAAAGTGGTGGTGCAATCCACTGTTTTTGATTTTTTGTAAAAAGAGCAAAAGCATTTGCGCCTATATTTTTAGCGTTTATCGGTGCATTTTCAACACCGCCTGCTGCACTTACATGTGCTCCGATGTATTTCATAAGATTATATTTTATTTTAATGATTATCCGTTTTTGTTCCTAATCTTAATAAAATGTTGTTTTTTAGATTGGGACTAACCGCTTCAAGTCGGTTTGTCTCGTTGTATAGCGACATAAATATGCAACCATTTAAAATTGCAACAAATAGGAATGATTGCGGATAATCATATTTGTTTTTTACATTAAGGTCGTATGGAACACGCCATTAATCATTTCCTTAGGTTTAAGAC
>JAAYIT010000317.1 GCA_012523295.1 Porphyromonadaceae bacterium
CGTTGTGCCTCATGCTAAAAAAAACCGATAATCAACCAAATAAAGGTTTATTGAAATGATTAAGAAATTTATAAAAATAAGTGGTACAGGGAAGTTCCTCAACTATACACACAGCACAGTTCCTTCACCCCATAGGACAACTGACTTTGAGAAAATAAATTTGATATATGGTGAAAATGGTAGTGGTAAGACAACTCTTTCAATAATCTTGAACTCTCTAAGAGGTGTTAATGGTATACTGACAAAGAAAAGGTCATTTGATAGAACATTTCCACAATTGATAGAGATACTCACAGACCTTACCCCAAACCCCAAATTAACTTTCAACAACAATTCATGGGACAACAATTATCCTAATATTGAAATTTTCGACATTCATTTCATCAATGAAAATATATACACTGGTTTAGAAATTCAAAATACTCACAAGAAAAATCTTTTTGAAATAATCTTTGGTGCTCAGGGTGTTCAACTGAAAACAGATATTCAAGATATCAAAGATAGAATACAAGCAGGTAGGTCCACAATTAAAACCACAAAATCTCAGATTGAAATAGCCATAGACAGAGCTTACACAGCAGCTGATTATTGCAACATACAACCTGACCATGATATTGACAATAAGATAACGAGCAAAAAGGCTGAAATAATAACGGCAAAGAGTTTTCAGCAAATTCAATCTAAGAGTGCTTTGTCAACCATTCCCTTGATTGATTTTCCATTTAACATGAAAGATGCAGTTGAAACAATTAATCAATCAATAGACAGCATTTCAGCAGAGTATTTAGAAAAATTCAACAAGCACAAGAATCATCTTGAAATGGATGGGCAGGAAGAACAATGGATAAAACAAGGCTATGAAGCAATCAAAGATGAAACCTGTCCTTTTTGTAAAAGACCATTTGATGAAACAACTGATATTATTGAGGCATATAAACAGTATTTCAATAAAGAATATAAAGAACTACTTCAAAGTATTTCATCGTTGGTTTCAGGTGCAGACTTATATAACATTGATGCTCTTCTATTGTCAGTTGAAAATAAAATATCGGGTAATCAAAATTTAATTGAATTCTGGAAAGTCCATCTAGATAACTCACCATTACTTAGCTCCATTTCTGGTGAAACTGTTGGAGTTAAAGAAGCGTTCGAAAAAGTTAAGAATTTGATAAATACCAAGGCAAAAAATCCAATACAGTCTCAACCAACAACCGAATTGAACTCATTTCAAACTGCAATAGAGACACTAAATCAAAAACTGACTGGTTTTAACAATGATATTACTGCGTACAATGCTCGCATCGCCTCAATGAAGGCAGGGAGTTCTCCAAATATTGTACAACTTGAAACTGACTTAAAAAGGCTTAAAGCAATAAATAAAAGAGACGATCCAACGGTTTCTACATTATGTACAAATCTTTCAACTTACACAGCCGCTGTTGACACGCTGAATACACAGAAGGAAACCAAACAGGCGCAACTTGACACTTATTCTGCATCAGTATTTAGTAACTATTCAACAAAAATAAATAAGTACCTACAAATCTTTGCTCCATATCTAGAATTGCGAGATTTCAGTAGTGGATATGTAGGCGGTAGTAAGGAGCCAACAGTTAAGTATGCTTTACATATTAATGGAAATGAAATAAAACAAGAAGATAGCCCAATACACCCATCATTTAAATACTCTTTAAGTGAAGGTGATAAAAGTGCTTTAGCAATATCTTTTTTCTTGACAAAACTAGAATTGGATGGTCATATTCAAGACAAAATTATCGTGTTTGATGACCCTGTTTCGAGTTTTGACCTGAATCGCAAATCAGCTACAATAAATAAACTTGTAGAGTTTGGGCAGCAAGCAAAGCAGCTTTTTGTTTTCACACACAATATAATTTTTGCATCTGAATTTTGGAAAAGTGCAAATCAAGTTGCTTGTACTACTCAATGCAGCAGCATCGCATACATTGGAAATACAAGTTGTATCGTTGAATATGATATTGATACCGAATCTTTATCGAGCATTTTAAAGGACAGTCTTCGTATAAAAGAGTATCTTGCTAATGGATGCTTAACAGACCAAGACAGACGTAGTATAGCCAGATGTTTACGTCCAGCTCTTGAGAGTTACTTTCATTTGAAGTTTTTTGATTTAGTCACTCAGAATGATTGGCTTGGAAATTTTATTGATATGGTAAGAAATGCAAATTCTACAGCCCCTTATCATAGATTAAAAGACAATTTATCTGACTTAACAGACATTAACGATTATTCAAAAAAATACCATCATAGGTTTAATGCGAATAATGAAACTGAACCAGTAAATGATGCTGAATTAAGAAATTATTGTCAACGGACATTGAATTTAATACAAGTGATTTAAAACTGTGGAGAAAAAGCACGAAGGCATAACACACAATATAGCCAATAAGGGTTTCAGTGGTATGCGAAAGTTTGTAGCCCGCTTCAACTTTTCGTGTAACCTGACAGGAAATCACCCGCAATCCCTTACTGGCCATATTGTCAAACGTTAGCAGTAACTTTAGTAAACCGACAGAGATGACAGAAGAACAAATTTTAAAAGCAATATCTAAGTCAGGATATTTATTTGAATCAGAAATTTCAAAATTTCTGGCTGACAATGGTTTTTTTGTAGAGTCCAATGTCATTTTTCACGACCCTATTACAACCCAGAACAGAGAAATTGACAACGTACCAGAAACATACAACGACTTTTCAATTGGTGACTCTGACAGAGTGTGTTGCAAAATCCGATATTATTTTGAATTAAAAAATAATGACTTCCCATTAGTTCTATTGACGAAACTACAAATTAACCCTAATACACCTGAAGACATCTTCAAAGAAGTTTTGACAGTGCCGTCAGGAATAAAATATGACTCCTACTCTGCATTTACAGAAAAACTTTACGATCACAATCAAAATTTTTATACGCAATATTGTTCCTTCTCAAAAAAGAAAGACAATGAAATTATGGCTTCTCATCCGGACGAACTTTATTCTAGTTTATCCAAGCTCTGTTGGTATTGCGAAAAAAGGACAACAGAGACGAATGAGTTGTTTGAAGAAATGACAAATGAGTATTTCAGACACTGGCTTGACTTGCCTGTTTTGCTATTGAGCAATGATCTTTATGAGTTGAATGTTGACGAAGACAACAATCCAAAATTAGAAAAGGTGAAATATTCAAGACTTTTGCTCAACTTTCACTATAACGCCACGCCAACATCAACAGTAATTTATGTAGTAACCAAGGACAATCTTAAAGATTGGCTTTTAGAAATGGAAAAATTAGAAAATAGCGTTAGGACACAAATGAAAGAAAGTAAGATTAAACAGACAATATAAAAGCTACTGCTAACAGGCGTTTGGCTCAATGGCGGGTGTCGTGGTTAATTGAACATTCTAACCACGCATCAACTTTTGTGGTGTATTGACAGTTTTGTGCTCCGAAATCCGCCACTGCGCCAAGCGCCAAACCGTTGTATGCCATGCTGAAAAAGCCAACGCGCAAATAGGCACATTTGGTTTTTGCCGACCCACAAGCCCAAAACACAAAAAACCAAAAGAGCCTATTTTTTTGCCCACGCTCGAACGGAATAGCAA
>JAAYIT010000318.1 GCA_012523295.1 Porphyromonadaceae bacterium
ATGATAGAGTGTACTGGTATCTTCGTTGACTCCCTCTGGGAATAAAATATTTGCATCCCCCCGGGGGTATTTGTAGGTACTGGTTTTATTGAATGTTATCGGGCTAATTTCGAAATCCCGACCGATCAGTTTCATCAAATCGGTATAGCCGCAATAGGCTCCCAGATGGGTCCAGTGAATGTCGTTTTTAAAATACAGCAGGAAGCCGTTTTGTTTCGCCGCATGGAGGCTTTCGTAAGGATAGACCACCCTGACTTTGGTGTTTTCATTCAGGTAACGAATTAATTGTTGAGTACGGCTCTCGGAATCGGGGCGAATTTTTCTTACAAACTTATAGTATTCTCCGTAAATCTTGTTTTTATCGGGGGCAATGAGGTAGTAAAATTTTATATTATTGGCATTGCACCAATTATCTATCGAGGATAAATAGTCTGCGATATGCTTTAATTCTTCCGGACTAAAGAGTTTAAGATTCTGATAATTTTGAACATCGTCGTTGTCTTTACAAAAAGCCCAGCCTTCTTTTCCTATAAGAATATAATTGTTCTGTTTATGAATATTCACTTCTTTCCTAATGGAATTATGCAGCCTGACCAGTCCTTTTCTCATGAAGAAACGATCGTTGAACCAGGTTTCGAAGGCGGTGCCGAAATTATTATTAATCTGTTTTTCTGCGTTTAATGCAGGAAATTTTTCCAGAGTTCTGTTTTCCTCGACGGATATTTTGTCTTTGTTGATTTTGGCGGCCGGCAGGGGTAAAAGTGCAAAAAACGCAGTCAACAGAATCAGATCCGGGAGACTGAGGCGGAGTTTTTCCAGAAAGGAAAACAATTTGTAAAGCGAGGCAAAAGAAACAAAACTAATAATAAGGGCAATTAACAGACCACTTTTGGTTAGGTTGAGACTTTGCTTTAAACTAATATTCAGAGGTTCGTTGAAAACAATATAGGGGTCTTCCTGCCGAGAATATATTTCTACCCCCCCCCGTTAATAATCACATTATCAATGTTATAATAACTCATTCCGGTTTCGTATCCTATGGAAGTATGCCCCGGAATACTAAGAGTTCCCAGGCGAATTTTGCCGGGCATTACCCCGAGATCCAGGCGGATTTTGTGCAGATGTTCTACAGGTAAAGAAATGCTGATGAGCCCGGAATCTTTGGGATGAAACAAGTATTGAACGGATTTTCCGGCAGTAAAGTTTTCTTCGGCCTGAGTGGTATAAAAACATTCCAGCAGAATGCTTTTATCGGCATAGACCTCCATTTCAATCCGGAGGGGTTTAACCGAATTAGTAATAATGAAATTTCGGAAGCAATAGATTATAAGAAGTGTCAGAATTGAGCAAAAAGCGATTCTTTTCCAGGACATGTGCTAGGTATTATTTTCTTTGAGCTACAAAGATCACAAATAAGCGACAAAGATCACAAAATCCTCAAAATAAAAAAAATTATTCTAACGATACAGCCGACTCCAGCAACGAAGCATTCTTTGAGTGTTTGTAGTGTATTGCCCTAAAATCCTGAGAGCTCTTGTCAGCGGGCGGAAACCGGCATCGTTAAACCTTGATTTATTCGGATTTGGACTGCTTGTTTTAGAATAAAATGTAAGTAACTATTTGCAAATATCGTGTTTGAAATTTACACCTCAGGTTAAAAATGCATAAATAGAAAAGTAATAAGGGCAAGAAGTATTAATATTAAAACGATTTAAATGTTATATTTGTTTTTTTCAGTTGCAATAAATTAACTTAAATATTAAGCAATACGGTTGCGTGAAAGATTAATTTTAATAAGGGAAAGCCACCTCTATTATTTTAGCTTTACTGATAACCCTATAGAAAACAGATTTAATAACCTAAATTGAAGTGCCGGCAAGAATGAGCTGTTAGTGAAGTTGAGTAAACCCTTGAGGATTACTAAAGAGTATGTTTATTTTTAATCATTTCATTAAATCTAATCTTTATGAAAAAATTCAGTTATAGATGTATGGTGC
>JAAYIT010000398.1 GCA_012523295.1 Porphyromonadaceae bacterium
GTTCGGCATCAGCCGGCAGCAAGCCTCGGCAGACATCTAGCTGTACCAGACTGAAATCAATCCGCAGTCACTTGAGTACGACAGCAGCCTGCGTGGTTACAAGCCCGTTAGTAGCTTTCGTCCCGTCTATTGTGACGGTCATGTCAATGAATACCTGCTATTGGTAGCAGCGCACGGCTCAGAACCCATGGCTCATGTCATGGAAAGCCATCCCAATATCGCCGCAGTCCAGCTTCCTGATCGAGCCGTGCGCCCAGAAACAGTCAGGGAGCTACTACTGGCCTGTCGCAATCCTGCCAGCCTGCGTATTCACTACGCCTCAATGGCCAACCCTGAACCGCATCCTCGTGAAATTGTTCCGCACACACTGGTGTATAGCGGGTTTCGCTGGCATGTTCGTGCTTTTTGCCATAAAAGGCAGCAATTCCGGGATTTCCTGCTCTCCAGAATGTATGGCCAACCTGAGCGAACCGATACTCTGCCCGTCACCGACAACGAGGACACGCTCTGGCATACCAAAGTCAGCTTTCGACTGGTGGCCAACTCCCGTTTGGAAAAGAATCAACAACGGCTAATCGAGCATGATTACGCCATGCAAAACGGAGTCCTCAGCATAGAAACACGAGGCGCTCTGGTGCACTACAGTTTGCAACGCTACCCGGTAGCCTTTGATCAGGCACAAAGCAAAAATGCGCTGGCGTATCCGCTAACCCTGCACTCCGAAGACTTCCCGGTGATTGCGCCCTATATGTTTGAATCTTGGGGGCAAGGATGATCCGGGACTTTTCCTATCAAGGAGACCTGGCTGGCGGCTCGTTGCAAGTCCGTGAATCCCGAGTGGTGGCTGAGTTGCTGCTGCAAAACGCCAGCGAAGCCGACTGGCAGCAAGCAATCATGACCGACAACCGCCTACAGAAACGCAGTCCAGCCACAGCCAGACGCGTCGCCCAAGCCTTGCGTAAAAGACTGGAACTATTGGAAGCGCCCTTCTGGCAAGCTTTACTCAATGGCGATGACGAACTGGCAACCCAGGTTGCGCTATGTTCAGCGCTGGAGCGCAACCTGCTGCTGGTCGAATTTATGGAAACCGTGGTCAGTGATGCCTATATCACCCAGGCAGCCACACTGGATGCCTGGCAGTGGGATGATTTTTTGCAAGATCGAGTCCACCGCGACCCGGCTATTGCCGACTGGACAACCAGCAGCAAAAAGAAAATGGGACAGGTGGCGCTGCGTATCCTGGCAGAAGTCGGTTACCTGAAAAACACCCGCAGCTTGCAGCTTCAGCATGTGCTGATTCGCCCGGAAGTACGAACCCTGCTGGAAGACAGCTACCGCCACCGCATTCTCGCATGCCTGCGTATTTCCAGCCCGCGCAGCAACGACACGGACACTGACGCATGAATAAAGAATTGCAGGCCCGCCTGAACCAGATACCCGAAAAAATCCTCTCTCAGGAATTTCTTGAGAGTCGTGGGCTGGGCAACGAAATCGGCTTCTGGATCTTTGAATACAACGCCGAAGACGAGTTACAGGTGCGCGAACACGTCAAGCTCATCACCGACA
>JAAYIT010000034.1 GCA_012523295.1 Porphyromonadaceae bacterium
ATCCGTTGGGAACATAAATTTGAATAATTGTAGTGAATTAATCGGTTTATGTTCCTTAACGGAAACTTATAAACAATATTGTTTAAATTTGTTAATTTTTAATTTTTTAACCCCTGATTCGCATATAATTATTATAAATACAAATTTCAAAATCACTCCGAAATTTCCTCTTTCAGGGTAGGAGTAAAACAAAATTATCATGAAAAAACTATTCATTTATCTATTCCTTTTTCTTGGAATAAGCGTATCCGCGCAGCAAAAAGCAAATGTTACAGTCAATGTTGATAAGGGAGAATACCAAATCAACAAACACATTTACGGACATTTCTCCGAGCACCTTGGTAGAGGGATTTATGGAGGGCTTTGGGTAGGTGAAGATTCACATATCCCTAACGTAAATGGAGTTCGTAAGGACATAATTGACGCGCTTAAACACATTCAAATTCCTAATCTTCGCTGGCCCGGCGGATGTTTTGCTGACGAATATCACTGGATGGACGGAATAGGTCCGCGCTCCGAAAGACCAAAAATGGTCAATACACACTGGGGTGGAGTGGTAGAAGACAACAGTTTTGGAACGCACGAATTTCTGAATCTTTGTGAAGCTCTTGAAACCGAGCCGTATATCTGCGGAAATGTGGGTAGCGGGACAGTGGAAGAAATGTCGAAGTGGGTAGAATACATTACGTTTGATGGAGAAAGTCCTATGGCCAATCTTAGAAAGAAAAACGGTCGTGAAAAGCCATGGAAAGTGAGCTTGTGGGGTGTCGGAAATGAAAACTGGGGATGCGGCGGACATATGACTCCTGAAGCCTATGCCGAGCATTATAGAAGATATGCTACCTATTGTAGGGATTTTGGTGAAAATAAATTGTATAAAATTGCCGGTGGACCAAATGTGGATGACTACAGATGGATGGAAGTGATGATGAAAAATATTCCTCATTTCCTCATGAATGGAGTTTCAGTTCATAATTATACGTTTACCCGTCGTTGGGAAGACAAAGGCGATGCCACCGGTTTCAGTGAAGACGATTATTTCTCCTTGCTCGAACACGGATTGCGAATGGATGAAATCGTGACCAAACACGCTGAAGTGATGGATAAATACGATCCGCGCAAACGCATCGGAATGATTGTTGACGAGTGGGGTGCGTGGTACAACGTAGAGCCGGGCACGAATCCCGGATTCCTCTATCAGCAAAATACGCTCCGTGACGCAATTCTGGCAGGAACAATCCTAAATATTTTCCATAAGCACGCCGATCGGGTACGTGTAGCGAATATCGCTCAGTTGGTAAATGTGCTTCAGTCACTTTTCCTTACCGATGGTGACAAAATGCTGCTGACTCCAACTTACCATGTATTTGACATGTACAAGGTACACCACGATGCAACGATGCTTCCCGTGGAGATTGACTCACCTACTTACAGCCGTTTGGGACGAACTATTCAGTCTGTTTCCGTTTCTGCTTCGAAAGCGAAAGACGGCGCTATCAACGTTTCTTTCGTAAATTTAGACCCAAATCAATCGGTTGAAATTACTTGTAACCTGAAAGATGTAAAAGGAAAACTAACATCTGCGAATATCATTACTGCAGCTAAAACCGACTCACACAATACTTTTGACAATCCAAACCAAGTCGTATTGAAGGATTACAAAAACGGAAGCTTCCGGAACGGCACGCTGAAAATCAATATCCCTGCGAAATCGGTAGTAACAGCTCAAATTAAATAATAGTAACGGTATGAGAATATTTTTAAAAATACTGTTGGTAGGCAGTGTTTTGTCTTTTAGCTCCTGCAGCAATAAAATCATACAGCCGGTCAGCAATCCAAATCCCTGGGCAGATGATTACCGCTCCATTTCCGGAATGGAAAATTACATGCAATGGGGACCTTACAATGTTCATGATCCGTCTGTAAGATTGGTCGGAGATACATATTACGCCTATTCTACTGATGCGATCTTCGCTGAAAGCAGGAAAGAAATTAAAGAAAAGAACTTGCCGTTTGGCTACATTCAGGTTCGCAAATCAAAAGACTTAGTAAACTGGGAATTTGTCGGCTGGGCTTTTGAAGAAATTCCGGAAGAAGCCAAAAACTGGGTGTTGGAAAACAGTGGCGGACGTGGCGCTACAAATATCTGGGCACCATATATGCTCGAGCACAACGGTAAATATCGCCTCTACTACAGCGTTTCGGCTTTTGCCCGGCAGACTTCTTACATTGGTCTTGCCGAGTCAGACTCGCCGGAAGGGCCTTGGGAATTGAAGGGCTGCGTAGTGAAAACCAAAACCGGTGATCAAATGAACGCGATTGATCCGAGTATTGTCACCAATCCTGAAACCGGAGAGCAATGGATGCACTACGGGTCTTATTTCGGTGGGCTTTTCTGTGTACAGTTAAATCCTGAAACCGGGCTTACGATGGTAGAGAATGATCAGGGTCATTTGACCGCGAAAAGGTTTAACTTGAAGAAAAACAATAACGAAGCTCCCGAAATTATCTACAATCCGGAGTTGAAAAAATACTTCCTCTTTGTCTCATATGATCCCTTGATGACAACCTATAATATTCGGGTGGGACGTTCGGATAATCCGGAAGGGCCTTTTGTCGATTATTTTGGAAAAGATTTTCGGTTGGATGAAGACAATCTCCCGATTTTGACCTATCCATATCAGTTTAAAGGGCACAAAGGTTGGGCAGGTACAGGTCATAATTCTACTTTCAGAAATGAGAAAGGCGATTATTTCATTGCAAGTCAGGCTCGCTTAAGTCCTGATAATCACCTGATGGTGATGCATGTTCGACAGATTTTCTGGACTAAAGATGGCTGGCCGGTTGTATCACCGCAGCGATATGCCGGAACCGAGCAGCAAAACATTAAGAAAAAAGATGTCGCCGGGAATTGGGAAATCATTACCATACATGGCGATGCTCCGCTTCGTGATTTGGAAGCCGGACAAATACTCTGGGGTGAAAACTTGCTGAAATCGGAAGAGGTTAACCGTTCTCAATTGATTACACTCGAAAAAAGCGGTAAAATTAGTGGAGAGTTAAATGGAGAATGGAAATATGAAAAGGGAGAATTAAAGCTCAACCTTGAGCATAACAACGCCGAAGTTCAATTGTTTATGGGACAAGACTGGGAGAATGAGATGAAAACGATTCTGTTTACAGGCTTGAACGACAGAGGTTATTCTGTGTGGGGGAAGAAGGTAAAATCCGAGTAATGTGCATGCATAGAATCTGCTGAAAACGAACGAGATTCTGCTTTATTTTCTCATCAAGCTGCAATTCTTTTTCGATACTTATTTTCAAAATACTTGCACTTGTTCAGATTGAAAATACATCTATCTGACTTAATGTCAATACGATGAAAGTTTTTCAGCAGGCTCTGTTTATTTCTCTGCACAAATTGAGGCAGAAAACATTCAAACAAAATAAAATAAAATAACCATAAAATTATTACTTATGAAACACTCAAAAAAAACGAGAACACGGGTGAAAAATATCATTTTTCTACTCGTTTCCGCGGCTTTTCTGACTGCTTGTCAAACCTGGGGTGAATGGGATGAACCCGCGGGAAATCAGAAAAACCCGGATAGGACGATTAAGCTCATGTCAAGTTTTCCTTTTAAGTTGGATTTGAAAGAAGAAAACTCTGAATTAACCGGTGAGCCGATTGCCTATCCCGAAGGAACCGCGCCGGAGATTGCCAAAGATGAAAAACGCGGCGATGTGCTCACCATGACATCCGGCTACCTGAAAATCCCAAATCCCCTGAAAGATGTAACTGCCGACGTAGGTGCTTCATTTGCCTTTTGGATGAAAGCAGATGATTTGAATCGCACAGTTCTGTCATTAAAAGATGATGCCGGCAATGAAATGACTTTCAAAGCAAATACTCAAATTAAATACACAGGTACTAATGAGCTGATTCTCAATGACCCCGCTGTTGAAGCCTCTGATGCTGTTACAGCCGGAGAGTGGTATTATATTGGAGTTGTTTTTACCAAATCCGGTTTTTCAATCTTTGTAGATGGAGAAAAGAAATATGATTTGACCAATGCCCTGAGCAACAGCAATCCGGATTTTGATTATTCTCAAATTACTGAACTCATAAAGAACGCTGAATTTGTAGTTCTGGGAGGAGAAAATCCCGATATTTTAAGCCTGTTGAGTATTAGTAAATTGAAAATTTACAGAAATGAAGTCACTCTCACCGAAATGCAACCGGATAACGATGTTTCTCAGGTAGTTGATCCGATATACTTCAACAATTTCGATCCTAATACGGATGCCACGATTCAAGGAGCGGGAAAATTTATTACCGTTCCAGATCCGGGATTTGGCACTGTATTCCAGAATGCTACAGGAGGAATGCGTGAGAACTATTTACTGCTTCCCGAGCATGTGCTCTCTCATTCCGTCGAGTCAAAGGAGTTGACAATAGGAGTTTGGGTAAATGCTTCCCAGGCTGGTGGGTCGGATGCATATGGTTGGGCGCCTTTATTTACTGCATACGGCGCAGCTCCGGAGGGAAATTCGAATACCTGGCCAATGTTTGCTTGTCAATACCGTGGTCTGCTTCAAATCAATTGTGCCGGCTGGTCTGACTTTACTGATGCGCAAAACGTGGCAGGAGTCAATACACTTTATCATTTCGCTACAGACTGGCTCGCCGATGGAGAATGGCACTATTATTCAGCTGTTTTAACCACTACTACGGCAAAAGTTTATTTTGACGGCGAATTAAAAAACGAGTGGAAAGTTTCCGGTACAGGAGGAGGAAATGAAATTGCCGGGTTGTTTAGCAACGGCGCCGATCTTAAATACATTTGTTTGGGCGGAAATCAAGCCTGGAATTGGGGAGATAATGATCCCGGATTCATGTTTGATGATATAGCAATTTACAATGTTGCGCTTACAGGTCCGGAGATTCAATTTGTAATGTCTCAGAAAAAATAATCTTAAAATATAAATGAAAAACAAGAATTTTAAACGAATAGCGATTGGAAGCCATTTTTTCCGATTGCTCCTTACAACTGTATTTGTGATTGCCGTTTTTACTGCTTTTGCACAAAATAAAGTTGTGACGGGTGTAGTTAAAAATCCGAGCGGTGAAACTTTGATAGGTGTGAGCATTCTTGAAAAAGGGACTACCAACGGAACAATTACTGATTTTGATGGTAATTTTAGTCTGAATGTTTCGAATAATGCTACACTTGTCTTCAGCTATGTAGGATTTCAACCTCAAGAAATAAATGTTGCGAATCAGACTACGCTCAATGTCATTATGAGTGAAGATGAAAAGATGCTTGAAGAGATTGTGGTAGTCGGGTATGGTCAGCAGAAAAAAGAATCACTTGTGGGAGCTATTTCTCAAATCAGCAATGAAGAACTTCTGAAATCTCCCGGAGGAAACGTTTCGCAAGCTTTGGTAGGAAAACTTTCGGGTGTGATTACCAATCAAACTTCAGGTGCGCCCGGTAGTGATGATGTGAGAATTTTCATTCGCGGACGGGCTTCGTTTGCCGGTGATGGGCAGCCACTCGTCCTTGTAGATGGTGTAGAACGACCATTCTCTCAAATAGCGCCGGATGATATAGAGTCAATCTCAACCCTGAAAGATGCTTCTGCAACTGCAGTTTACGGGGTACGTGGCGCAAATGGTGTACTCCTTATTACAACAAAAAGAGGAAGTGAGCAAAAACCTGTTGTAAGTCTTACAGCGAATTTTCAAAATCAATCTCCGACTCGAAGAGATACTTACTTGGATTCCTATCAGTCGGTTCTGCTGTTGGAAGAGGCTTTGAAAAATGACGGATTGGTTTCACAGTTTTCTGCTCACGATTTGGAAATGTACAAAAAATCTGTTGATGGCCAGCTTAGCGGTATCGATGCCATGCGCTATCCGAATGTGGACTGGTACGATTACGTATTAAGAAAATCTGCTCCCGCGCAACGATACAATGCAAACGTGCAAGGCGGAACGAAAAGAATACGCTATTTCACTTCAGCGGAATATTATACACAGGATGGACTTTTCAAAAATTTCAGTACCGATCAGTACGGAAATGAATCCAACTCAAGTTATAGAAGGTATGCTTTTCGGGCTAATTTAGATTTTTCGGTAACAAAAGACTTGACTACATCGCTCAATTTCGGAACTCGTTTCGAAGAACGTCGTGGTCCAAACTCAAACGAGTATGGTAGCGGGTTCAGTGAGGTTTTCTATGAGTTGAATCATACTCCCGGATGGCTGTTCCCTGTCACTTATGAGATAGGAGAAGGAGATGCCAAGCAAAAACTCTACGGGGGAAATTCGCAAAATCAAAATAACATTGTAGGACGATTGGCAAACGCGGGTTTTTATCGCCAAACCAATACGATAAACGAAACAAACTTTATCGTAAACTATAAAATGGACTGGCTTACACCCGGACTTTCGGCTAAAGCCATGACTTCTTTTGACTACGATTCCTGGTACAGAAGACTGTTTACAGCAGACTTTGCTGTGTATGAGTTGCTTGACTATACCAATGGGGAATATAATTTTGCAAAATACAAAAAAGACACGGAGCTGGCATATGCTGGCAATATCCAGACGACTGCAATGAAAATCTACATGGAGTATGCATTGAATTACGCGCGTCAGTTTGGTGTGCACGATGTTACCGGATTGTTGCTCTACAATCAAAATGACTTTCGCTATCAAGCCGATTTAGCTAGACGCTATCAAGGTCTTGTAGGTCGTGTAACGTACGGGTATGATAACCGGTATTTGGCCGAAGTCAATTTCGGATACAACGGATCTGAAAACTTTATGAAAGGAAGACGGTTTGGATTTTTCCCTTCTTTTTCATTGGGTTGGAGAATTAATAATGAAGATTTCATGGCTTCCACGCAACACTGGCTAAGCAATCTAAAACTCCGTGGTTCGTATGGTGAGGTAGGAAACGACCAATACAGAATTGGTGGAGCTATGCAACGATTCCTTTACGTACCCGTTTGGACACAGCTCGGAAACTCATATCTGTTTGGTCAAAATGGCTGGCAGGGAGGAATTTTCGAAAGCCAGTACCCAAACTATTTTGTAACATGGGAAAGAGCAAAAAAATACAACGTCGGTCTTGATTTCGGTTTCTTAAACAGCATGTTGGATGGAACTATTGACTATTTCTTTGAAAATAGAAATGACATCCTTACTCCCTATCTTACTCGCCCCGAGTGGGTAGGTGTGAATATGGCAGCTGCTAATTTAGGAAAAACCACAAATCAAGGATTTGAAATCGAATTACGACATAGAAACCGGATTGGAAATGATTTTTCTTACAATCTGAATGCAAACTACACATTTGTTCGAAACAAAATCATATCAATGGATGAACCTAAGCTTAAAACAAATTATCGGAAAAGCGAGGGACACCCAATCGGGCAGTATTTCGGATTGGAAGCGGAAGGTTTCGTAACTCAGACCGATTTAGACAATCCTGATTTCCCGGTTTCTACTTTTGGAAATGTGCAAGTAGGGGATTTGAAATACAAGGACAAAAACAGAGATGGATTTATTGATGACCGCGATGTGACATTTATCGGATACAGCGATATTCCGGAAAATGTGTTCGCGTTTGGCGGCGGATTGGACTGGAAAGGCATTGGTTTTAGTTTTATGTTTCAAGGTGTCAACGGGGTATCACGTTATTATGATGCAGAAACGATGTATGCGTTCATAAATGGAGGAAAAGTGAAAGAACACCATTTAAATCGGTGGAATCCCACGCTTTCTGAAAGTGAAAACCTGGCTAATGCAAAATATCCGTTGCTTCACTATGATGATTTTGGAAGTCATAATCAACGAACCAACTCTTTCTTTTTGCAAAACGGAGCATTTCTTCGCCTGAAAAATATTGAAGTGAGTTATACCCTTCCGGATAAGTGGGTCTCCGGGTGGGCGAGCGATGTAAGACTTTATGTGAATGCCAATAATTTATTGACGTGGGATCATTTGGATGGTTTGACCGATCCGGAAAGCAATGGTTCTAACAGATATCCGATTATGAAGGCGGTAAATGTTGGTTTTAATGTTAAATTCTAATACCCTACTAACACAATGAAAAAGACAATATATATACTCTTGTTTTCACTCATTTCGGGTGTGCTGTTTACTTCTTGTGAAGAAATGTTTGGAGATTTTCTTGACAAACAGCCAAGCAACGAATTGACTGAAAAAGAGGTGTTCTCCCTATGGAGTAATACACAAAAATTCCATTACGATACCTATAATTTCCTTCGTCATGGTGCCGGCAGAATCAACAGTTCATGGATGGATGCGGCAACTGATCTTGGGCATACAAGCTATTCGAATGGCGGTACTCGTACCAGTTTTAATATCGGAAATTACTATGCCTTCAGCGGCGCGCCCGAACTGACAGCGACCTGGGAACATTACTACAGAGGAATTCGTAAATGCAATATGCTGCTTCAGAACATTGATTCAGTGCCCAAAGCGGCGAGTGATACTGAAGAAGTTTATGAAAATCAAAAATCGAACTACAAAGCGGAATCTCGCTTTCTACGTGCCTATTTTTACTGGGAGTTATTTCTAAGATATGGTCCTGTTCCTATCATAGATAAAGTACTTGACCCGGAAGGGGACTTGATTACAGGCTATTTGGAACGTCCATCAACTGCTGATTTCATTGATTTTGTCATGACAGAGCTGAATGAATGCGAAGCTGATCTGATGGCAAAACCAGCCGAGGATGACCTTCTGGGACGAATCAGCAAACCAATGGCGAGTGCGCTTCGCTCGCGTATCGCCCTTTATATGGCAAGTGACAGATATAAAATCTACTCCTGGCAACAAGCCGTAGATGCTGCCAAAAGCTTTATCGATACGTATGGCTCAAGCTACGGATTATATTACGGAACAAGCAATGATCCGTTTCAGCAATATCAGGAAGCCATATTGGTGCCTGTTCACAATGCTAACAACGAAGTTATTTTTTGGAGAAATGATGGAATTGTAGGGTGGAACGCCATTGTGAACGATTCGCCCGTAGGTGAAGGCGGCAGAGGAGGTTTATGCCCTTCGCAAAACTTAGTGGATATGTATGATATGTCGAATGGTCAATCCCCATTTGCTTCATACGATGACACCGGCGCTCCGATCTATGACAGTTCGAATTTGCCGGCTGTAAATGCTGCCAGCGGATACAGCGAATCTGATCCGTATGCGAATCGCGATCCCCGTTTTTACAGAACAGTTCTTTATAATCAATCTCAATGGAATAATACAGCGATCGACGTGATAAAAGGCGGTCGGGACAATCCGATCGGTAACGCGAACGCTACTCCGACAGGTTATTATTTAAGAAAATATATCCCGGAAGGAATCGTGTACCAAAATCACAGCGGAACAGCTTATCGCAATTGGATCTTTATCCGGTATGCTGAGATTTTACTGAATTATGCAGAAGCAATGAATGAAGTTAGCGGACCAACAACGGAAGTGTATGATGCATTGCAAAAAATCCGTGACAGGGTAGGCTTAACTCAAAAATTAGAAGCCCGAACCGACATTCGCTCCAAAGATACAATGCGGAAATTTATCCGAAAAGAGCGTACAGTCGAACTTGCATTCGAAGATCATCGCTCTTGGGATGTACGTCGCTGGAATGTGGCGGAAGAAGCCCTCGCGCGTCCTATTTACGGAATGGAAATAACAAAAGATGAAAATAATAACTTTGTCTATACAAGGAAAGTGGTACAAAAGCGAATTTTCTCCAAAAAAATGTATCTCTATCCGATTCCGGAAGCAGAAGTATGGAAAACAGGCATCGAAAATAATTTAGGTTGGTAACTAATAAAATGACAATGAAAATGTATAAAATTAAATATAGAAATTTAAAGTCCGGAATGGCTAAGTTCTTGACTACAATCACATTATTGTTGCTTGCCGTGTTCATTTACGCGCAGGAACCAACCTCATTGAATGGTAGAATATTAAATGAAAAAGGTGAACCTGTATCAGGAGCAGTCATTAATGTAGCTGAAGAAAGCAGAATTGTTCTTTCAGATGAAAATGGTAATTTCAGTTTGAAAAATGTGAAAACCGGTGATGAAATTATTGTTTCAACAATCGGATATCAGACAAAATACTTTTTCGCAGATTTAACAAAAGTAAATGTTGTCACTTTAGAAGATGACATAAAACCCTATCACTACACTACTCCGGTTCCTTTTGGACGCAAAGAGAAACGTTTTGTTACGGAAGCTACTTCAGTGGTGACCGGAAGTGAACTTGAAAAACACCCCGTTACCGTTTTACAAAACGCATTTACCGCGACACTGACGGGCGTACAAACCTATGAAGGGAACTCAGAACCCGGTTGGTCTGAAACCCAACTCTTTATACGTGGAATTCGCACCATGAACGGAGGCGCACGTGCTCCGTTGATTATTGTTGACAATGTTGAACGTGATTTGTCTTTCTTGGATGCTTATCCGATTGAATCGATTACGATTCTGAAAGATGCCGCTGCCACCGCCATTTACGGTATGCGGGGAGCGAACGGCGTGGTTTTAGTGTCCACAAAGCGTGGCGAATCGGGCAAAACAAAAGTTTCTTTCACGCAGGAGCTTGGCTATCAGACAGCCGCGGGAATACCCGAAACTCAAAACTCGTACAACTATGCTTTAACTCGAAATCAAGCCCGTTATTTGGACGGATTGCTTCCCGAGTTTTCAGATGAAGATATACAGCATTATTATGAAGTAAGTAAAGGGACACTCGATCCTTCCTTGCGGTACAAGTATTTTAATACCAATTGGCATGATGTGATGCTTCGTGATTTAGCCCCGCAAAACCGGACAAATCTTTCATTAAGCGGTGGAAATAACAGAACGCGTTATTTTGTTTCATTCTCATATCTTCGTCAGGAAGCGCTTTTCGATAAAAAATGGACAGAATGGAATGAAGGGTACTCGACGCAGCAAGTGTTGAATCGATATAATTTACGCTCGAATATCGACTTGGATGTAACCGATTATTTAAATGTATCATTGGATTTGGGTGGTAGAATTGACAATATCACACAGCCGGGTATTGACATGTGGAATTTATTCACCTGGGGAGCTGGAGAGAATAAACCTATTTATCCCGTATTTACACCCAATGGAAGTTTCTTTATGCCGACTGAAAGTGACAGTAAAAATGGTGCCGCGCAAATCGCCGGACGCGGAATCGAATTAAATCGCCGCAGAAACCTATATACAAACGTTACCGTGACAGGTGATTTAAGTCAGTTGTTAACCGGATTAAAAGCTAAAGCTACTGTTGGATTTGACTCATATGAAGTATTTCAGGCTGTGCAGCGAGCAGACATTGATGTGTTCAATTACAATTATGGAGCCAATGTGGCTGATCCTTCGGAGTACACTTATACCCGGATGCGTACAGGAATTGCCCTACCTAATCCATCTACAAACCCGCGTGGATATTACTACAATGTAAATATGTTTGGCGGACTTGAATACAATCGTAAGTTTGATAAGCATAGCGTAAGCGGACAAGCATTCTTGAGAACATATCAAAATGTGGTGCGCGGAATGAACTCGTCAAATCGTTATTTGTCCTATAATGCAATGGCAAACTATGTGTATGACAATCGCTATGTTTTCTCCGGAAATCTCTCCTACATGGGTTCGGATAATTTCCATCCGGAAGATCGTTTCGCGCTTTTCCCGGGCGCTTCTGTAGGATGGGTTATTTCAGAAGAATCGTTTATGGATAATATGTCTTTCGAACTGCTTAAATTACGCGCTTCGCTCGGTCGTGCCGGTCAATCCAACGTTGGAGCGGCTCGCTACCCGTATCAAGGCTCATATTTGGAAGGAAATGGATATAATTTCGGTACCTCTCAGACCTATTGGAATGGAGCATACGAAGCTACTACCGGAAACCGTAATATAAAATGGGAACTTTCCGATATGGCAAATCTTGGGTTAGACTTTGATGTGTGGAATAAGATGCTTTACGGCTCTTTTGACATATTCAAAGAATGGCGTTCGAATATTTTAGTATCCCGATCTACGATTCCGGGCTTATACGGAGCATCAATTCCACAAGACTCGTATGGAAAAGTAGAAACAAAAGGTTTTGAGACCACATTAGGTCATAAAAACAATTTCGGTGATTTCGAATACAACATTGAAGGGATGTTTACTTTCAATACCAATGTAATTACAGAAATGGATGAAGTAGCGCCCGATTATTCATATCAGGCTCGCACCGGTCAGCGTATCAATCAGTCATTTGTCCTGATGTTTGACCAGTGGGCAAGTGATCCGAATCTGATTCCGGAATCGCAACAGGATGCAATCGATAATCCCGAAAAGTATCCCTATCATGCCGCCGGAAAATACAAGCTTGGAAACGCGGTTTTCATAGATACAAACGGTGACAGAATCATTGACGGCTATGATAAAGTACCTTATGGATATGGAATTACTGACGGATACGGAATTCCGGAAATTGTAACTTCCGGAAAACTGGCTATGAGCTACAAAGGATTTGATGTACGTGCTATCCTGACAGCGTATCTGAACAGAACAGTCCCATTGCGTGAAAATATGGACTTCGGATTTGGCTGGGGTGGAACTTCTACACACGCTGTTGTTGACACGTGGGGATATTTTACCGATGATCCGACTGATCCGAGAAATATCAATGCAAAATACCCGAGATTGTCAACTACGTTCAGCGATATCGACAGAAACTTTCCGTACAACGAGTCTTCTATTTGGACCGTAAACGGTAATTTCTTATCCTTGAGAAATGTTGAGTTCGGTTATTCATTGCCAAAAGAATTGATAGCTAAAGCTTATATGACCAAAGCAAGAATTTATTTTAGCGGATATAACTTGGTAAACTGGAGCCACTTGCCGAAAGGCTTTGATCCGGAGAATCCGACCAACTACTTGTGGGCGTATCCAAAAACAAAATCATTCTCAATAGGTCTTAATTTGGAATTCTAATCTTGAAAATTTAAACAAAATGAAACAGCCATTTAAGATAACTCTTAAACCTAAGAAAATGATGAATGGCGTGTTCCATACGACCTTAATGTAAAAATAAAATATATTCGTATGAAAAAATATAGTATCAAAATAGCAACATTGTTCATGGCAATGTTTGTTTTTGCCGGATGTGGTGATTTTTTGGATAAAGAATATGATGCTTCGCTTTCTGAAACCAAAGTGTTTGGCAATCAGGAATTGACGCGCCAGTTTCTTTCCAATATCTATGTAAATCTTCCTGATGGAATCGCGATATATGCCGATAATCAGTTTACCGGAGCTTCACGTGACTGTATGACTGATAATGCCACTTCATACTGGGGACTACATTTTTATAACAAAATTAATACAGATGCTTATACGGCGGCTGATCATCCGATGCTTGGACAATGGTTCAATAATTTCACGGGAATCAGAAAAACCAATGTCTTCATGAAGAATGCACGGCCGGATTTGATTGGAAATGCCCCTGTTGCAGGTGATGACAACAAACTGTACGATCGATATATGGCAGAGGCAAAACTGTTGCGCGCCATCTTTCACTTCGATTTGGTGGCCTGGTTTGGCAATGCGCCGATATTGGGTGAAGATGAAAATGGAAAGCCGATAGTATTGGATATGGCCCATCAAGCTCAAATGAACATGGAGCGGCTGCCTGCCGAACAAGTTTTACAGTGGGTCGCCGATCAGTGCGATGAAGTAAAAGATGTGCTCCCTTTTCGCTACAGCAACGAAGATATCAACTGGGGGCGTATGAATGGGGCTATGGCTTATGCTTTGAAATCGAGAGCTTTACTTTATCGGGCATCACCTCTCAACAACCCGACAAATGATGCGGCTCGCTGGACGGCGGCTGCTAACGCGGCAAAAGATTTTATTAACAAAAATCAATCGCATAGCAAACCCTACGCATTGTACAATGACTATCAAAAATGTTTTTATGATAATCCGACATACAATGATGAAATTATCTTGTCTCGCTCTATCTGGTACACAAACACGATTGACTTACAACTGCTTCCTCCCGGATTTACCGGTTCGGTTTCCGGAGCGGGCAGAACAAATCCGACACAAAATTTCGTGGATGCCTTTGAAATGAAAAACGGGAAAAGAATTGATGAAGCCGGCTCTGGATATAACCCTCAAAATCCTTATTTTGACAGAGATCCACGCTTGGAAGCAACTGTGTTCCGTCATGGGACTATCTGGGGGCGAGCGGATCAGGATGAGCAACGCTCTGTAGATGTGCATTTTAACTCATCTACCGACAAAGGCGCGGATTATCGTGAATCGATGGGCGGTACAAACACAGGTTATTACTTGAAGAAGTTTGTTAATCCCGATTTGGTGTTGAAAACTCCCCGAAATTTCCCGCATGCGTGGGTGATTTTCCGCTATGCTGAAATTTTGCTGAATGCGGCCGAAGCTATCAACGAGGCTGAAGGACCCGCCAACGCGTATAGTTATGTCAATCAGGTTCGAGCGCGTGCAGGAATGCCGCCGTACGAGAATATGACAAAAGAAGAGTTCAGAAAACGGGTACGAAATGAACGAAGAGTGGAACTCTCATTTGAAGATCATCGCTTCTTTGATTTACGCAGATGGAAAGCTTATGACGGTGTTACGGCACAAAACGAGCTTTCAAAACCACTCTATGATCAGTTGCTGAACATGTATGCTATGCAGGTGAAAATTGTAGGCGGAAACCCGGAATTCAATGTGACAGGCGCCCCCGGTACAGAAGGAAATGATATGGTCGTGCGGGTATTCAATAATCCTAAGAACTACTATTTTCCGGTACCTGACAGCGAAGTAAAACGAGCCCCCAAATTAGGACAAAATCCCGGTTGGGAAATAACGACAGAATAACCCAAAGCAGCTGCTGTCAATTGGACGGCAGCGCTTTGCGCTACGAAAGTTTTCACCGGAATAACAACAACCTCTTTTTTTCAATTTTTCCCTGAAAATAGTATGAAACAACCCTTAATAAAAGAAAACTTAATGGAATGTAAATGGGCAGCATGTTTCATACGACCTTAATGTAAAAAATAAACTTTATTCTTATGAAACAGCCATTTAAGATAAATCTTAAACCCAAGAGAATGGTTAATGGCGTGTTCCATACGTCCTTAATTTAAAAATAGAATTTAATCGTATGAAAAAACCTGTTTTTAGAATAATCTGCTTTACAATTATTGTATTTCTTGCCGCATGTAAAAGTCCAAATGAAATGGATAAAATTGTAACTTTTTCAGGTATTTCCTTAATAGAAGTAACTGAATCAACCGCAAAATTATCAGCACAAATCAGCAGCGACGGCGGTGGAATTTCCGAAAAAGGATTTTGTTGGAGCGATTCGAAAACTCCTACTGTAGCGGACAATATCAAGAAAATTATGGCTCCGGGCACTACAATGGAGACCCTAATCGAAGGCTTGACTACAAACACGAAATACTTTGTAAGGGCTTTTGCCATTAATGATGCGGGAATCGCTTACTCAGAAGTACTTGAACTTACCACAACGGCTTCAGATGTGGTTTTAGGAATTACAAATGTAGAGAATATCACTTTTGAAAGCGCTGTGTTCAGTTCTACTATTTCGCACCGGGCGAATATTGTAGTTACTGAAAAAGGATTTTGTTTTGGAATGAATCCGGAGCCAACAGTATCCGATTTCAAAATTGAAGTGTCCGAATCGGATTTTACGATTACTGCTACAAATCTGCTGTCCAACTCGTTGTACAATGTACGAGCTTATGCCATCGTGTCAGGCAATCCTGTGTACGGTGAAATCAATACGTTCAAAACATTGCTTTCAGATTCAGACATCCTGCAGTATTTTGTGCCGCCCACTTACGCGGATGATTATTCATCTATTTCGGGCTGGCATCAGCGTCATTTGTGGAATCTGGCGAATATTCATGACCCTACGGTAGAGAAGCAAGGAGAATATTTCTATATGTACGGCACAGATGCATCGTTTGGCGATGTGCATAAGGGATACGGACATTATCCTTATCGCCGATCAAAAGATTTGGTGAACTGGGAGTTTATGGGTATGGCTATGCCAAATGATCCACCGACCTGGGTCAAGGATTCGTTGAATAATATGCGTGTCAGACAAGGCTTGACACCGATAGCGAATCCGGTTTTTGGATATTGGGCTCCCGTGGTTCGAAAAGTTGGAACAAAATACAGAATGTACTACAGTATGATTGTTGATCATTATATTGCAACAGGAAAACGCGCTAATGCAGAAAATTTTGATGGTTCATGGACTGAAAGAGCTTTCATCGGACTCATGGAGACCGAAGACTTAGCTACGAACAACTGGGAGGATAAAGGTATGGTGGTCTGCTCTTCGACCGATAGGGGGAAGAACTGGACACGAGCAAGCTTAAATGACTGGAACGGATATTTTAAGTGGAATGCAATCGATCCTTCCTTTATTATCACGCCACAGGGTGAGCATTATCTCATTTATGGCTCGTGGCATTCGGGATTGGTATCGTTGAAATTAAATCCCGCAACCGGAAAGCCTGATAAGCTTGGAAATCCATGGGAATACAGCGCTTTGGCAAATTATGGAACTCGGGTTTACACAAGAAATACAAGTAGATGGCAGGCATCAGAAGCGCCGGAAATTATCTACAACTCCGAAACCGGATATTATTATCTGTTTATAGCTTACGATGAACTTTCGGTAGCATACAATACCCGTGTTTTACGTTCGCGAAACATCAACGGTCCTTACAGTGATTATTCGGGAAGAAGCGCCGCTAATCCGTTGGAGAATGTAATGCCGATCATCACGCATCCTTATCAGTTCAACAACCATTCCGGTTGGGTAGGTATTTCACATAATTGTATTTTTGAAGATGGCGACGGAAATTGGTACTATTCCTCACAAGGGCGTCTTCCTGCTAATACAGGTGGAAACAAGTCTAGCAATCACATCATGATGGGACACGTGCGTAAAGTACGCTGGACAGACAACGGCTGGCCTGTGGTCATGCCTGAAAGATACGCCGGAGTTCCTGATGTGCCAATCAGAGAGGCGGAAATGGTTGGAGCATGGGAAATGATAACGCTGAATTACAACTTCGGTAGGATGCAAACCTCGCAGCGGTTAGTCCTGAATGGAAACAAAACCGCATCCGGAGCTTTAAATGGCAGCTGGTCCTGGGATCAGACAAACAAAGTGCTTACCATCGGCACACAAAAACTCTATGTAGAGCGTGAAGTTGATTGGGAAGCGAATCCTCGCGTACATACCGTGGTTTTTGCAGGGCTCAATACTTCGGGAGTTTCTTTATGGGGAAAGAAAATTAGAAATTAGAATGTATGGGTGAAGGGTTGAGGGGTGAAAACCAATCAACCCACACCCAACATTTATCTTATATTTAACACCATTACTGTCCCATTAAAATCTAAAAAAGCTCTTTGAAATATTTGAAATTTAGTTAGTTGCAGGCATTTTTAGAGCGCGACGATTTCAATTTCTAACTTTGCAATCCAAATTAGGATTGTTATGAAT
>JAAYIT010000319.1 GCA_012523295.1 Porphyromonadaceae bacterium
CACATTTTCATAATAAGGAAGCGCATCTTCAATGCTTTTTACGGCAATCCCCAGATGCTCGATATGCGTAATTTTCATATTAAATGATTTTAAAAAATTAGTTCTACACGGCTGAAATAAAGAAATATTTCTTTATTAAAATTTCCTACAAAATTACTCAATTTTAATGATTATTCAATGATAAATTATACATTTTTCCTATTTAAAATCATTAAAGATAGTAACGGTTTTTTTCGGAATAAATCATATCAAATTTTGATAACAAAAGAACTGCTTAAGGGTAGGTGAGTTTGTTATTTGTAATTATTGCAGGTTTTGTGTAAGTATGCTCGGAAGCTTTGCCGGCGGCCATTATGTGCATTACTTTCCAGCCGTTAAGTTTCAAAAAATCAGATACCAATGACCTGTGACAACGCCACCAGAGTACTTCGGCGCACATTATCGCGGTTCTGCTTTTTGAAGCGATGGATTCAAGTTTATGTATGGCTGTGAAAAATTCGGGAGTTTCCATATAGTCAGCGTAGCCGCGGAAGGAGGCGAGTCTCCAACCGGTATTATGTGAGCCTTTTTTGGTTTTTCTTAATCCGCCAAGATTAACTAAGTGCATATACTGAATTCCGGAATGGGGGAGAGTGAGTTTTAAGTTTTCTTTATTAAATTGTGGAAACTTATTGGAGCCGGGTAAGCTTCGGATATCAACAAGTGTTTCTATCTGAAATGATTGTAGCATTTCGGTAAATTCTTCTGCCGCGTGTGTAGCATGCCCTATTGTCCAGATAGTTTTCACCTGTTAAAATTTCCTTTTTCTTATTGTCAAATGGAACACGCCTCCCGATAGCTCGTATCGGGACATTCCCTTGAGTGTCTCCGTCGGTTGACGGATTTTACGGTCGTTTCATTGGTCATTACGTGTTGTTTTAGTTGAAAAACAAACTTTAAGAATGCTTATTTTCCAAGAAGCGTTAATCCAACCCGTTATACTCAATAATATTGAAGAGCATGTTTTCTGCTATATACGAGGAACGAACTTTTGCTTCATCGGCTATTTCGCCTTCAAATAGCTCATCGATAGTCTTGTGAAACAGGGTAAGCCACTCATTGTACTGAAATTGATACATGTCCGTCTGAGTGCTGAGATTTAGATGAACTTGCATTGGATTACCGCGATATTTATGCTCGTTTAAGAGGATACTAGACCAGAAATCGTACATTTTAGGTAAATGGGATGACCAGTCAACCTTGGAAATCTCATCAAAAATGAATCCTATGATGGGACTCTTCCGTACGTATCCATAGAAAGTGTCAACCAGCAGGATAATATCTTCATGTGTACGAATGTCATTTTTCATTAGTCGCAATTCTCCATTTCGTAAATAAAATAACCTTTTTCTTTGATGTCATCTTCCCATTGTGGTTTAATAATTTCGGTATGACAGTAGGTACATTCTTTTGCCGTGAGTGGCTGCCCCTCTTGTCCTTTCGTTTTTAAATACTCTTTCCCATAACCGTAAATCACTTCCGTATCTCGAATTTCGTCCGGTGCCATTATGTCAAAATGCATAATGGTGCCGTCTTTTTTCTTCACATAGGTGTCCCAAACTGCTATTTTCATTGTGTCTTTTTTTTAATAAATGATTAAATCTCTACATTTAAATGAACAGAAAATAAGCTGTTTTGTTCGTGCATTAACATATTATAGAGAGGTATTAACAGTTGGTAAAGCAGTATATCTACAAAATGAGAAAAGTTATGCGTGTTTATTTTGGATTAAAATTTTAAAAGAAAGTGAGCTGAAAATAACAATTGGTTTTTCAGCTCACGATCCAAAAAGTTTTCTTATTTTATGTTATTTACTCACATAAGCAGCCTGTGGAGTAGGGGAAATTCTTACATAAACGGATAATCTGTATAGCCTTTTTCTCCTCCGCCAAACATAGTTGAATAATCCGGCTGGTTAAGTTCGGCATTGAGTTCAAAACGTTTCGGCAGATCGGGATTTGCAAGGAAAAGTGTGCCGTAAGCTATAATGTCTGCAATTCCTTTCTGAAGTTCAGCTTCACCTGAATCTCTGTCATATCCGCCATTTGCCAACAAAGTATGATTTGTTAATTTCCCGAAAATCTCAATTTCGTCACCGGTCGGATAGTGGGAAGGTATTTCATACTGAGTACCTCTTTTCATTAAATGAACAAAAGCTAAGTCCAGCTTATTCAATTCCTGAATCAGATACGAGTAGGTTTTGATTGGATTTTCTGAAATAATGTCTCCGTATGGTTGTAATGGAGATATTTTAATCGAAATTTTTTTGCTGCCGATCTCTTTCACTAATCTTTCCATCACTTCAAGTACAAAACGGCAATTATTTTCAACGCTCCCTCCATACTTATCGGTTCTCAAATTGGAACTTTCGGCAAGAAACTGATGCGGTAAATAACCGTTTGCTGCGTGAAATTCTACTCCGTCAAATCCTACCGCCATCACGTTTTTTGCAGCTTGAACATAGTCTTCGATGATTGCTAGGATATCTTCAGATGTCAATTCTCTCGGTGTTTCATAATCTTTCATACCTTCCATGGTGAAATGCTGACCCGTTTTTATCCCGATAGCTGAAGGAGCTTCGGGTAATTCTCCTTTCCTGTCAACCGAATGCCCTACACGTCCTGCATGCCAAAGTTGGGCAAAGATAATTCCGCCATTATCATGTACGGCTTTTGTGATTTTTTGCCAGGCTTCAAGGTGTTCCGGCTTATAAATTCCCGGAGTAAAGGGACTCCCGATAGCACGTTCAGAAATATTAATTGCTTCAGATATGATTAAACCCGCATTAGCGCGCTGTGAATAGTACAAAGTAGTCAGATCACCTACCAATCCGTTAATATCAGCTCTGCTTCGTGTCATTGGGGACATTACTATCCTGTTTTTGAGAGTTAAATCTCCTAATTGTAATTGTTCGAAAAGTTTCATTATTATTTGTATTGGTTTTAAATAGCGAGTGCAAAAATAACGATATTACCCACTTTATCCAAATTTTTAATAATTATTAGAATGTGTGTGAAAGTAAGAAAATATCGGACGTTGGCGAGGTCGGTCAGATTTCTTTCCGGGTAGAAATAAAGTTAATTTAATCGAATGGAGTTTGATTAAGAAATGCTATTTTTTTGTAAGAATGAATGCTGCGGTTTTTGGTGTGTTTTCCAGATGTTATTATTCTGGCTGAGTTATTTCTAATTTTATTTTCAATAATGGCATTTCTCAACGAATCTTTCTTGAGGATTTCTAATCCCTTGGATTTCAGTGTTTCATAGCCTGGAGTGTTTTGAGCGGTAACGAAATCCCGCGTTAGGAAAAGTAGTACATTGGGAGCGAATCCGGCTCTATTTTTTCGCTGTCAATAATTTTCCAGAAATATTTTATAGCATTCAGGTTGGTTTTGAATGCAAATTTATTTAGGCTTTAGTTGTTCTCCAAAAGCCTAAATAAATTAATTATTTGGTGATAAACACCTTAAAAATTGTTTATCACTATTGCTAATAACACAATAATCAATAGCAAATTATATTTTACTTTGTATGTATTACCGCTTACTTTGTATTCTTTATATGTATCATAACTTAAAAATAAAGAATATGTAATAAATAGGATAGAAATTATAAGAGCTTTTGGTTCCATAATATAATATTTTAGTTAATAATTAAATCCAATCCATACAATCAGCAGAATCAACTGCTGCTAATCCCCACCCTGCTTGACGCAAAACGTGTGTTAGCAGTAGAGGCTTTATTTACGAATTGGTATTTATCTTATAAGGTATTCGTGATTCGCTTCGCTTAATTCTCGTCAGTCTCATTGTCAAATAGTTCGTGTAGTTTCTGTTGTAAAAGTTTCTTGTCGGGTAGTTGCGTTTTATACTCTGAAACCATTGTCGGTGAAAGGCTTCTGCTTAAAGCATATTCTACAACTTCACTGTCTTTGTCCTTGCATAGCAAAACCCCAATGCTCGGATTTTCGTTTGGCTTTTTAACATCTCTGTCTAATGCTTCTAAGTAAAAGTTAAGCTGTCCCAAGTGGTCAGGTTTAAACTTGTCGGCTTTAAGTTCAAATGCCACTAAGCATTGTAGTCCACGGTGGTAAAAAAGCAAGTCAATGTAAAAGTCGCTGTTACCAACTTGTAACTTGTATTCTTCGCCTATGGACAAGAAATCTCTCCCTAGTTCTAGAATGAAATTTTTCATTTGTCTTACAAGTCCACGTTGTAAATCGCTTTCACTGTGTGGGTCAGGTAAGTTTAAAAATTCAAACACATAGCTGTCTTTAAAGGTGTTTGATAGGTCATTGTTACTTTCTCTCACCGCTGGTGAGAGTTTTGAATTGCCTATCATTGTCCGCTCGAAAAAGCCTGCAGATATTTGTCGGTCAAGTTCTCGTTTACTGTAGCTTTCTTGTTTTACGAGTTTCAGGTAAAATTCCATTTCTTCAATAGTTTTGCACCTTGAAAAAATCAGAAGATTGTTTGTCCAGCTAATTTCTATCACCAGTGGTGAGAGTTTTGGAAAGTCCTTGTAAGTCTCATAAAACTGCTTCATTCTCCAAATATTTTTGTCGGAGAAGCCTTTTATCTCTGGTTCTTGTGTCTGTATGAAATTGGCTAATTCTGTAACTACAGCGACGCCCCATTCTGATTGTTCAATTTTTTTGCTGATATATTCTCCAATATTCCAATAGAGGTCTATTAGTTCAGCGTTTACGGCTTTTATTGCTTTAGTCCGAGATTGTTTTATAAGTTGAATTATGTCCGTAAAGCGTTTGTCCATTATTTATTTCTATCTGCTACAAATTTATGTTTTTATAGTCTGGTTTGAAAGACTCAACTAATTGTTTTTCTAATTATGCTTCTAAAATACAGAGTGTCTTCTGTTCAGCTTGGTCTTCAAAAACTTCTTGAAGTTCTACTTCCTTGAACCTTGCTAAAAAGTCAAACAGAACTAATGCTTCGTCTTTTGAAATAGTCAAGTTTAACAATTTGTCAGTATTCACAATTAACTCAATTTCTTTGCAATGAATTCTTATTAGTTGTCCATTTTCAAAAAAATAAAGAATGTCGTCTCCGTCATTTGGTTTGGTCTGCGGTACAATGCTGTCATTTATTTCTCTAGCGGTCGAGGGAAAAAATGTAATTTCTCCTAAACAACTGTTGTCTTCATAAGAGCTTTTTTCGTCTTGTTCGATTACTCTTAAAAATGTTACGTCTTTATGTGTCAAAACCAAACTTGAAAATTCGTTTTTTCCAACCCAGTCACCACATGATTTTTTCCAATATATTTTAATCTCTCTGTCAGCAACATTGTAGTCAAAACCAGCAAAGTCAAAATTGTTATGTAGGTCGATATGTCGTCCTTCAATTTCTATGGCGTGATTGTCTTTTATGGCGAAGTTTACTTTCATTGTCGTGTCGTCCTAAAGTGGCATATAACACACAAATATACGCACTTTTTCTTATGGTTCTACTGGATTTCGTGTGACAAAAATAAAACATTAAGATTTCATTTAGAAGTTAAGGGACTTTTAGAAATAAATATATTTACATTAAGTCAATATTAAATCCTTAATGAAACCTTAATTTGA
>JAAYIT010000005.1 GCA_012523295.1 Porphyromonadaceae bacterium
CCAAACTCGCCCCAAGTGCTTCGGTTTTTGAAACCTTTTTACAGGCTCAAACAAGGACGATTCTTAACGCCGTTCTCTCTGATTTTTTGGCTCACCGGACGAGGTCATTCGTTAGCAATCCTTTTGAGAGTATCAGATTGAGCTTGCGAAAGTTTAGTAAAAAATATAATTACAAAGTAATACGATTTTAATCAATAATAAAATGTACATTACTTTGCAAGATATGTAAAATATGGCTATTTGTGTTGTTGTTTTATTTGAAATTTACTATTTTTGTTGATAAAATATGTATAAAAGAGATTATTCTGAAGTTTGCCGTTCATGTGTTAGTAAATTGTAAAAACTATAGTATCAAAATACACTATTGTCCGAAAAAAATATTATTCTTGCATATCTAAAATTGTTCTCTCCGTCAGCACGTGGGAAGAATCAAAAATATAATCGGACAACAACTATTATAATAGAATAATTATGACAGAAAAAATTGGAGAAGGTTTTAAGGATGAAAGAGCTATCATTTTGCCCTACAACATTCGGGATCTATTAGCTGTAAATCCAATTACACAATCATTATATGTAACGCATATCGGATATTATCCAAACGCGAGGTATCATTTTAGGACAAGAAATGAAGGTGCCAATCAATATATACTAATTTATTGTGAAAAAGGCGGCGGCTGGATCGAATTTGAAAATGAAATTTACAGGCTGTCTCGCAACATGACTTTTATTCTTCCTGCCAATCAACCTCATTCATATGGAGCTGAAGATAACGATCCCTGGAGTATCTATTGGATACACTTTTCCGGTAAGGATATATCGAAGTTTTCACGAATTATAGGAAAAATAATTGACACTTCAGACTCATACAATAGTAGAAACTTTGACAGAATAAACTTGTTTGAAGAAATTTATCAAAACTTAGAGATGGGTTATAGTTTTGATAATTTAGAATATGCTACTTATTGCTTAATGTATTTTCTTGCATCGTTGCAATACTTAGATCAATATAGAAAAGTTAAAACTGTAAAAGCACTTGATCTAATTCAAAAAAGTATAGTATTTATGAAGGCGAATATTGAAAATAAAATTTCATTAAGCGATATTGCCAAGTTTGTTGGTTACTCAAGTTCACACTTCAGCAAGTTTTTTATGCAAAAAACGAACTTTTCGCCTATAGAATACTATAATCAACTTAAAATCCAGAAAGCATGTTCATATCTTCAATTTTCAGATTTGAAGATAAAAGAAATAGCTTATAAGCTTGGATATTACGATCAATTCCATTTTTCCAAATCTTTTAAAAAAGAAATGGACTTAACTCCCATAGAATACAGAAAGAAATATAATCCCTAACTTGCTCTGCTTTGCTGTTTAAAACATGTCTATTTAGCTTAATATCAATGCAGTGAGAACTCTTTTTGAAACTCGGGATTATGTGTTTTTCAACCTAAAGAATAGTAGAATAGCAATGATTTGAATACGAATGAAAACATCTCAAATCTTTACGGAAGATTTGCTAAAACTTTAGTTTTATTCTTTTTCCGGAATAGTTAATCGTTTTAGTTGTTGTTGTCTTATCGTCATATAAGTCCACGTGTATGGTACGAACTTTTTCCATATCGTTAAATGCTCCTTGTCTATTGCTTATAGTGAAGGATCTGCTACTGTCTTTCCAAATCAACTCAATACTTGAAAAAAATCCTTGTTCGTAATTGTAGTTATCTCCTTCATCTTCATAAAAAACAAATTTAGCATCTTTCCCCGGATAGACTGAAATTCTAATATTCTTGCCGGGTAATTCCTCTGTATGCTGTATTACCGATCCCATTGGAACTATCGAGCCTTGACGCACATAAAGCGGTATTTTGTCAATTGGAGCTTCAGCAACAATGTATTGTCCGCCAGAAAACAAGTCTCCTGTCCAAAAATCTATCCAATTTGCTCCTTTAGGCAGATAAACTTTTCGACTTTTATTTGTTAAATTCAGTGGTATTGATTCCTTCTCGTAGTACATGGGAGTTGTGACCGGACAAACAAGAAAAGCGGGTCCAAACATAAATTGATCTTTTATGTCAAGCGCATTAATATCATTTGGAAAGTCAAAAGCCAACAAACGACTAATAGTATAATGCTCCTGAGTTACTTTGCCTGCTAAAGAATAAATATATGGAAGCAACTGATAGCGTAAATGAATCATTTTCAGCAAACTATCATAGAATGATTCTCCGGGCTTTCCAAAATTCCATATCTCACGAGGAGTATCTGTCCCGTGACTGCGTAAAATTGGCAAAAAGGTTGCGAATTGGAACATACGAGTATAAAATTCACGATACCCTAAATCTTTCACTCCTTGATCAAAATCTCCACAACGGAACCATTCATTGCCCTTTTTTGTGAAAAATGCTCCTACATCAACTGTCCAATAAGGACATCCTGTTGACATGAAGTTCAATCCAGAAGGAATCTGTTGGGAAAAAGATTTCCAGGTTGCGGGTGTATCTCCATTCCATGTAATTGTTGAATAGCGCTGTTGTCCGGCATAACTTGAGCGTGTTAGGTTAACCACACGTTTTTTGTCAGTTACTAATCTCTGATTTTCATAGATACCTTTTGAGTGATAAAGCGAATATGTGCTGCTGCGTTCAGCTCCTAACACATCACTTAGCAAAGCTAAGTTTTTTTTCCAGCGTTCACGATGGTTGTCCCACCCGTAGCCGTCACTCATTAATTTCCAATCCGCGTCTAATGGTTCGGTACAGTCACACCACCAGGCATCAAATCCATTGTTGAAAAATTCATTATCCGCATATTCCCAATATTTTTTTTGAGCTAATGGATTGTAAGCATTATAGACGGAATGTTCCAACATGAATCCTCTCTTCTTAAAATCATCAGCTTGCGGGCAATTGGTTGGATTAGGCCATATCGATATCATTAGTTTTGCATTCAAATCATGGATAGAGTCAGCCAGTGACGCGGGATTCGGATAGTATTTACGATCCATCTTCATGTATCCCCAACCTTGTGGCCAGTAATTCCAATCTTGAATAATCACATCCAAAGGAACGCTACGATTACGGTACTCTTTTACAATATTTATTAATTCTGTGGAGCTTCTGTATCGTTCTTTAGACTGAATATATCCAAATATGTATCGAGGCATCATAGGAGAACCCCCTGTGAGAAATCGATATTGTTTTATTACTTCATCTAATGTATTTCCTTTCATGAAGTAATAATCAATTTGTTTGGCAGCTTCTAATTCAATGAAGCTATTTTCATTTTTATCTGAATAGATCATACCACAACCTGCATCAAACAACAATCCATATCCTGCTGTTGAGTTTAATACGGGAACCATTGCTTTTAGGTTGTGTTGAGTTAAAAAAACCTCTTTCCCTCTCAGATTCATATAGTCTTCCATATGAGAGCCTAAGCCGTAAATCGCTTCTTTGTCATTCCATTGGAAATGAATTCGGTACTTCCAGCTATAGCCGATAGTATCACGATAAATTTCATTCTTAACTTCTTTCTGTCCATCCGCCGAATTTATTATTCGTTTGCTTTGATCGTCATAAGTCGCTTTTTCTGTAAAGATCCGTTCTCCTTCTCGAGGGTTAAAACTCCTTTCTGATAATAATATTGCTTTTGTTCTCGCGTTTTTATAAACGATTGAATAATTCAACAAATTTATCTGAACAATGAGTTGATCAGATGACAGCTGCAAAATATTCTTGATTTGTTTTATCTTAAATGGTGTTTTACCTGCTGTTCGATCAACACATACAATTGTTCCGTTTCCTAAAAATTCGTTCTCTTTTGTAAATTGTACACGTACAATTTCCGATGTCACAAATTCTACTCGTAAAGGACCATCTTCAGTTTGTATTTGAACTCCATTTTGTAATCTTGTATAATCTTGATTATGCTGAGCATAACCATTTATAGTAAAAAAATAAAACGATAAACAAATGATAATCTTGGATGACCACTTGCGCGGAATTAAAGAATTTAGACTCATAGTTATTAAAGTTTTTCCTTTCGATTGGTTTATGTGAAGATTGCTTGCTAATCCTGACTTCGACAATGCGTCACCCTAAAATTGCTTCCAAAAATTATCATCAAAAAGCATTGCTATTCGACGATGTTTTGGCGTAAGAAGCATTGTTTTTGTAATTGAACTTCCATCAGAGTTTAA
>JAAYIT010000320.1 GCA_012523295.1 Porphyromonadaceae bacterium
TACAGCGTTATTATTATTTTAACGTGAGTTCGAAATAAGAATTTATTTATTTCATTGGTAAATAAGGTAATAAGGTTTATGTCAATATGTATTTCAATACTACTAAGGTTCGTATTGAGAAAATAAGATTTTAAAACCTTATTCAAATTAGGAACCTTAGTAGAAAATGATACAGAATAAATCTCAACCTTATTTTATTACCTTATTGCAAACCAATCTCATAAATCTAAATACTGTTTATGCTTATATCGAACTCAGGTTATTTTAGTATTATCCTACCCTTAGTTGCATTAGGGGTTATTCACGGGCAACTTCTACGAAGTTAAAAAAACTGTATATCACTGTTTATCAGCAGTATAAATCACACACAAACAACCTTGTTGGTCAGTAATGATTTTTTTCAAAACAGCCTTAGTAGAATAAGAGTATATTTCCAAATAGAAACCTTATTCCCTTATTTTTTAGACAGTTACATTATTTATTTAATAGGATTCATCTCGTGATTCGCATGAGCAACGCAGCATCATAGTACAAAAAAAAAGAATCAGTACTTACTTTTCCAATAAAGGCAGGAACTGATTTTTTTGATTTAATCCAAGTCAACTGTCAGGCATTAAACGGATTACGAACCTAAAAGATTCATTTTCAAACAAAAATAAATACAAATTCATTCACATTAAAAACTGAAAAAAGATGAAGACACAAAAAAAATTATGGATTGCATTTGCTGCGGTTGTTGCTTTTTCTTTTGCTGTTTTGCTCTATTACGGCAAAGAGATCTATCAGCAAGCGCCGCCCATCCCCGAGCAAGTCGCGTTAACGGACGGCACGCTATAATTCGAAGGTCAAAACATTAAAGACGGGCAAAACGTCTGGCAAAGTATCGGCGGACACTCGGTAGGGACAGTGTGGGGGCACGGCGCGTACGTAGCTCCGGACTGGACAGCTGATTGGCTACACAGAGAGGCGCAATTTATCTTAAGTAAATACGCTGAAACTGACTTTGGATCAGCTTTTGACACATTGGAGCCGGAGCAAAAAGCAGCTTTGGAGGCGAGGTTGCAAATCGAATTACGAAAAAACACGTATGACCCGGCTACTAAAACGCTTACGATTTCTCCTATCCGCTACGAAGCTTATCAGCATTTGCAAGCGTATTACACAAGCATTTTCACAGACGATCCGGCCATGGACGAAACCCGCGACAACTACGCTATTCCTGCCAATTCAATCAAAGAACCGCAGCGAATGGACGATATGGTGTCGTTTTTCTTTTGGGCTTCCTGGGCATGCGTGACTGAACGTCCGGGAGAATCGATTACCTATACGCACAACTGGCCGCATGACTCACAAATAGGCAACGAGCCGACAGGAAGTTTGATGCTGTGGACGGGATTCAGTATCATTATGCTGCTTCTCGGCATCGGTATTATGATTTTCTACAATGTGCAAGCCAAACGAGATGAAGAATTGACAATACCACATGAAGATCCGCTTATGCAGCAAAACATTACGCCATCGATGCGGGCTGTGGAGAAATACTTTATCATAGTCAATCTGCTGATTTTAGTGCAGATTCTGATGGGCGTCATCACAGCTCATTACGGTGTAGAGGGTCAGGCGTTTTACGGATTCCCGCTTGCCGATTTTCTGCCTTACAGCATTTCCCGAACATGGCACGTTCAGTTGGCAATTTTCTGGATAGCAACCGCTTGGCTTGCTACAGGGCTGTACATTGCTCCATCCCTCACCGGCAAAGACCCCAAGTTCCAAAAACTCGGAGTCAATTTCCTGTTTATCGCTTTACTGATTATTGTCGCCGGCTCGTTGTTTGGCCAGTGGATGGGCGTAATGCAAAAATTGGGTTTGATTGAAAACTTCTGGTTCGGACATCAAGGATATGAGTATGTGGAATTAGGACGTTTCTGGCAAATCTTCTTATTTGTGGGCTTATTGATTTGGTTGGTATTGATGATCAGACCGCTTATCCCGGCTCTACGCCAACGAAATGGCGAGCGTCAGCTGCTGATACTCTTTATTTTCTCCTGTGCCGCTATCGCTTTATTCTATGGCGCGGGATTGATGTGGGGGCGTCAGACGAACCTTGCCATCGCTACTTATTGGCGCTGGTGGGTGGTTCACCTTTGGGTGGAGGGTTTCTTTGAAGTCTTTGCAACCGTCGTGGCGGCGTTTTTATTTATGAGAATGGGACTGATACGAGCTGTTACAGCTACCTCAAGCGTTCTTTTTGCTACGGTGATTTTCCTTACCGGAGGAATTTTAGGCACATTCCACCACTTGTATTTTACGGGAACTCCAACTGCCGTGATGGCTATTGGGGCTACATTCAGCGCGTTGGAAGTGGTACCGCTTGTGCTAATCGGTTTCGAAGCTTACCACAATTACAGACTGAGCAAAGAGAAAGAGTGGCTCTCTAACTACAAATGGCCCATTTATTACCTGCTTTCGGTTTCGTTCTGGAACTTCCTTGGAGCGGGAATATTCGGATTCTTAATCAATCCGCCGATCGCGCTTTATTACATTCAAGGACTGAACACTACCCCACTCCACGGTCACACGGCGCTATTCGGAGTGTACGGCATGTTAGGAATCGGCTTGATGCTTTTCGTACTTCGGAATTTACACGGACATATCAGGTGGAATGAAAAATTGATGTCGATAACCTTCTGGAGTATCAATATCGGATTACTGCTTATGGCGCTGTTGAGCTTACTGCCGGTCGGTTTCTTCCAAATGCTGGCAAGCGTTAACGAAGGCATGTGGTATGCTCGCTCACCGGAGCTGATGCAGCAGCCGCACATGGTGGTATTCAAATGGCTTCGCGTGGTCGGAGATACTGTATTCGCGGTAGGCGCTGTAGTTTTGGCATATTTTGTATTTATGCTTTCTATGCAAAAGAAAAGGTAGTCCGCATCCAAACCCGTAGTGGAATGCGACTTTAAATCAACCTTTATTTTTACTTAATCAGCCTTATTTTACTCCCAATCCCGATAGCTCACAAACGAGAGTTATCGGGATTTCTGTTTTAAGCCTTTGTTCTCTCCAATCGCGCACCGAGCTCTACGCTCAATATCCCAACAGAAATGAATAAACAAAATCAGCGCGGGTTTCGGTTTCCGAGTTCCGAGTTCCGAGTTTCGGGTTTTAAAAATCAAAAATAAACTGGGAATTGAGTAAACTTACTCATTGACAAGCAGGCAATAAAAAATCCATCGGCAAAAATCCGAAATCATTTGTGTTTTTCAATAAATATTCTTTACTTTACAAAATAATTGTAAAACGGTTTAAAAAATGAATACTTTTACCCGTAAAACTATCCGAAAAGCCTATCCGACAAATATTGCCGGCTATTGCTGTAAGCCGATAACAGGCATTATCCGCCGCTTTTTAACACTTATTCACATTCCAAGGATTTATCCGCGACACATAACCCTGTATCCATAAGATACGGGGCAAATGCATTTGTATGTACTCGAATAGTATGCAGTGGCAAGTAGGTAAGCGGGCGAGTGTGTATAAAGAGCGCGGGACAATCAATGAATAGCATGCGATGTTAAAATTATAACACAATATTCACAATTTAAAAAATATCACTATTGTCCGATAAAAATATTTTGAAAAAGTAAAAGTGCACTTTCAAAAACGAATTTTATCCAATGCACTTTTTGTTGTAGATTTGTATTTACCACAATACATAAAATTCTACATATGAACAAA
>JAAYIT010000035.1 GCA_012523295.1 Porphyromonadaceae bacterium
GTGCAGCAGCATGCCTCACTCCAACGTAAGCAGCCATCTACTTTTCAAACTCATCGACGTTCTTACCAAGAGGAGCTACCCAGTTGGTGTCAAATGCTTCCTGTATGTACTTCATCTCCAGACCATGCATGGTCGGAGATGAAAGATAAATCCTCTTGTTCATGAATCCTTTCCTTGAATATTCAAATGAGTCCCTCATCAGGAACTCCCCACTCCCACCTTATGTTCATAAGTTCCCTACCACCATTTTCAGCTCTGCGCCGAAATCTCAGTGTGGCTAACGTGTCCCAAGTCACCTTATGCCTCAATCTAGCTGTTTCTGCTCAATACCCCAAAACCCCTCGATTCCTGCATATTTATGCAGCTTTCGAGCTTTTTTCGCTTATTCCCGTATATTCCTTACTCGTATCATTCTTCAAAACGACTAATGATAGATTAAAATAGTGACAAAACATTCCAGCTGATTCACCTTTATCGGTGATGATAAATAAATCTGTTTGTTCATTCTTCTATTCTTGCGTTACACCATTGCAATCTTTCTAAGGAGATTGATTTCTTCTACGTTCATTGCATGGAGTATCTTTTCTACATTAGCATCCCATGTAATCACTAGTGGGTTCTTAATGGTCTTTATTGCTTTCTTCAATGATACTTCATCAGAGAAAATTTGCTTGTCGTTTATTTTATAATTACTTACAAGAATTTCACTAATGAGAACATAGAAATCATCTTTTATTCCATAAAATATCAAATCACTCTTATTTTGATCATTGACTATTACATTGAGTGCGCTAATTATTTTATTCCTCATGAATTCGAGTTCTTTATAAGTCCTGACAATGTATCTATACGTCCTCTCTATCTTATCTGCTATGCCTGCTGGAGTGAGGAAGTATCTCACTGAATTAGGTTGCAGTTTCTCAATCTTGATCAAGCCTTTCTTTACCAGTTTCTTGAGTAGAAGATTGATTGCTCCCAATGACATACCAACATGTTCTGAAAGATCACGTTGCGTCGCATCAGAGTTGAGATTGAGGTAATTGAGGACTTCTAGTTCTTTCGGGTTGCTTTCTTGCATCATTGTTTTATAAATGTTTGTGTTCATTTATTGAACACATTATATTAAAGAAGCTACTCGAACATCGTGTTGATGTTCAATATAGTCGAATTTCCATTTTCTGTTTTGTCTTGTTTTAGTTGATACACAGCTTCGCCATTGCAATACCCTTTTTTTTGGTTTTGCATCGTTAGCTCGGTTGTGTCACATACCGGTAGCCGCAACTTACTCGGTACATCGTCCCTCTTTGATGAGGAAAACATGAATGATTGCCGATAGTTACCAATATTATTCTTATATCGGTCTACTATCTGCTAATCGAAAACAATAATAGCAGATGGGATGGTATCACGCAACTAAATCCTGCACTTTTGTCATAATTTCTTGCTTCATTTTTACAGCTTTCTTTTGTTGATTTTCTGGTTATCTTATATTTCCTTTTATGGATTGCTTTAAGTTACTTGTGTTCTAGAGCTTCGTCTTGAATTACTGTATACTGAGCTGTATGAATGAAATTAAAGAATTAGAAGCAATAGCAGTGTTAATCGATGCAGATAACATTTCCCCTACTCATATCAAAACAATCCTAGATGAAATTTCCACGTATGGAAGAATTATCACCAAGAGAGCATATGGTAATTGGGCGGGGAAGAATATCAGTACATGGAAGTCCAAATTTATTGAATACTCTATCCAGCCAATCTTACAGATTGCTTATACCACCGGCAAGAATTCAACCGATGCAGCGATGAACATCGATGCAATGGATTTGCTTTATACTAAAAAGTACGATGCATTTGTCTTAGTCTCCAGTGACAGTGACTTTACCAGACTCGCTCTTCGCTTACGCGATGAGGGCGTCTATGTATTCGGTGTAGGCGAGATGAAAACACCTGTTTCCCTGCGTAATGCATGTGATAATTTCATCTTCATCGAGAACCTTGAAAGTGAAATTGCTGTTCCTAAAGTTGCTGAAGTAAAACCAAAAGAAACTACAGCGCCTGAAACTACTGCTAACAAGGCAAAGAAGACGAAGAAATCTAAAAAGAAAGAACCTCACCCCACCGACGAAGTGGATGAAGTATTACGGCTTCTTATAATAGCTAGTGAAAAATATGCTGATGAAGA
>JAAYIT010000321.1 GCA_012523295.1 Porphyromonadaceae bacterium
ACAAAAAATGAAGTGGGGTTTGGGGCAAAGCCCCAGCTTGCTTAATTCCTCTGATAATCAGCATATTCTTTTTCAAAAGCAGCTTTACAGCTGGCTGTAACAACTTGCGAAAGTCAAATAAGATTATATGTCTATCCGCAACGTATCTTAAAATCTAAGATTTCAAATCTGATTTAGGGTCTAACCGCTCCAAGCGGTTTAACCCGTTGTGGATAAAAAATGCATCAAACGTCTTGAAGCCGTTAGATGCTATGTTTGTCATTATCGCAAATTTATTAGAACGGAATGCGAACAATCAATTAAGATCATCTTCAAAATCAACTTTATCAACCTTATTTTCAGGCAAATAAATCTACAAACAAGAATCGAACTCAGGTTATTGATAAAAAATTATCTTTATGGCAAAACGAATTTTCATTACCGGCGGAGCGAAAGGAATTGGCAGAGCTATTGTAAAAGCATTTTCTACAGGGAACAACCAAGTAGCCTTTTCTGATATAGATGAAGTGGCGGGCAAAGAATTGTCAGACAAAACCAACGCGTTGTTTTTTCAAACAGATGCGGGCAATAAAGAGGAACTGGAGTTTACCGTAAAAAAACTGCTGGCTGATTGGGGCGATATAGACGTTATAATCAATAATGTGGGAGTTAGTATTTTCAATCCCATCACTGAATTTTCGGTTGAGAAGTTTGAAAAGGTAATCAACATAAATCTTCGTTCAGTTTTTATTACTTCTCGACTTCTGGCAATTCATCGCAAGCAGCAAAACACCAAAAATCCGTACGGACGTATCATCAACCTGTGCTCTACACGCTATCTAATGAGCGAGTCAGGAACTGAAGCCTATTCTGCTTCCAAAGGCGGGGTTTATTCACTGACACATTCACTGGCAGTTTCTCTGAGTCCATACAATATTACGGTCAATTCTATTTCTCCGGGTTGGATAGAAAACTACAATTATGAGAAACTCGCGGAAGATGACCACGCGCAACACCCTTCAAATCGAGTAGGTAAACCGGAAGATATCGCACGGATGTGTTTGTTTCTTTGTGATGAGAAAAATGATTTTATTAATGGAGAGAATATCGTAATTGATGGCGGTATGACCAAGAAGATGATATACAACCCCTAACTCCTGATGGTGAGTGGAATTTCTTAAAACCTCTTTTTCACCATCACGTTTAATCCGGCAGGTACCACTTTGATGTTGATTTTACTTCCCTCTTCATACGGATCTCCGTCTAAATGAAACAAACCCGGAGTATCTCTATAAAGTGTTATTTCATGTGCTTTCAGTGAGTTGAAGAGCATGTCTTTATGAATCGATTTTGTGAAAAGTTCAAATGCAAGAGACGGAATGGCGGTAATAGGCAAATTACTTATTATGGAAACATCAATAAGTCCGTCTTGTACACTTGCATCGGGTGCAATATACGCATTGTTTCCCCATTGTGATGCGTTGGCAAATGTAATGACAAATGCTTTTCCTTCAAAATCAATATCTTCTCGCACCAATCGGTAATGTTCGGGTTCGTAATTGAGAAATCCGGTAACCATTTGCTCAATGTATCCAAAAACACCACGCTTTTTACCGTCGGCAAATTTATGACTTACATAGGCATCAAATCCGGTTCCGGCCGTACAGAAAAAAGGCTTATCATTAGCAAGTCCGTAATCAATTTTCACAACTTCTGAGAAGTTGAGTTGTTCAATCGCTTTTTTGAAGTTCATTGGAATATGCAGATGCCTTGCCAATCCATTCCCTGAGCCCGTAGAAATAACACCAAGCGCCGCGTCAGTGTGAATCAAAGCTTTACCTACTTCATTCACAGTACCATCGCCACCCACAGCAACAATATAATGGAATCCATCCTTCAAAAACGCCTCAGCAAGCTCGGTACCATGACCACGAGATTCTGTATAAGCTATTCGAAAATCTTCATAAATTGACCTGTCTAAAGATGATTGAATCTCTTCCGTAACCTTCCTTTTATCTGTAATCGTTCCTGAGACCGGATTTACAATGAATGCTATTTTCTTATTTTTGCTTAACATATTTATGATGAGAAAGCATATTTCTCAAAGATTATTCGTAATTTTGTTAAAACATTGATAACTCCTATTTTGTTGTAATAGACAAAGATAAACATTCCAATTTTTATGGCAAAACAAAAAAAAAGCAACAACAGCACTCGCCTTCTCAAATCCGAACTTCTTCAAAACATTTCTAACATTTTTATAGAAAACCCTGAAAAAACATACAATTATAAGCAAATTTCAAATATCTTAGAAATAAGAACCGACTCTCAGCGCGGATTTATCACAGAATTGCTTTACGAGTTGAGTTTTGATGGTTTTCTGACTGAAATCTCAAGAGGGAAATTCAAATTGAGCAGACGCGGAGGACATGTTATCGGTACATTTAGCAGAGAAGGAGTTAAGTCATTTGTTATTCCGGAAGATGGCGGTGAACCTATTTTTATTCCAGACAAAAAGACAGGTACAGCTATGCTCAATGATACAGTCAGAGTGTTTTTATACGCTCAACGAAAAGGTAGAGGACCGGAAGGAGAAATAACTGAAGTACTGAAAAGAGCACAAGATACTTTCGTCGGTATTTTGGAAGTTTCTGAAAATTTCGCATTCTTGAATGTACAGAGCAAGGTGTTGCTGAGCGATATTCTTATTCCGAAAGGGAAATTAAAAGGAGGAAAAAACGGACAAAAAGCATTGGTGAAAATCACCGAATGGAAACACACGATGAAAAGTCCGGTAGGTGAAGTTATCGATATTTTTGGTGAGAAAGGAGATAATGATGCTGAGATGCACGCCATCCTGGCAGAATTTGGACTTCCGTACAGGTATCCGGAAAATGTGAATGCGGCGGCTGAAAAAATTGATGCGGGAATTACGGCAGAAGAAGTTGCCAAGCGAAAAGACATGCGGGATGTAGTAACTTTCACCATTGACCCGCATGATGCGAAAGATTTTGACGATGCCTTATCTGTCAGCAAGTTAGGCAATGGACTTTGGGAGGTGGGTGTGCACATTGCGGATGTGACCCACTATGTCCGCCCCGGTTCCGTCATTGACAAAGAAGGTGAATCAAGAGCTACTTCTGTCTATTTGGTTGACCGTACCGTTCCGATGCTGCCCGAGCATTTATCCAACGGTATTTGTTCGCTTCGTCCGAATGAAGATAAATTGACCTATTCTGTTGTTTTTCAAATGAATGACCAAGCTGATGTAAAAAAATTCGAGATTGTAAAAACGGTAACCCGAAGCAACAGAAGATTTACATACGAGGAAGCGCAGCAAATCATTGAGACAGGTGAGGGTGATTATAAAGAAGAAATGTTGATTTTGGATAAATTAGCCAAAGAATTACGCCAAAAGAGGTTTGACAAAGGAGCTATTTCATTTGATAGAGAAGAAGTTAGGTTTGAGTTAGATGAAAATGGCAAACCGCTGAGTGTCTATTTCAAAGAACCAAAAGATGCCAACAAACTGATTGAAGAGTTTATGCTTTTGGCGAATCAGACCGTAGCCACTCATATCGGCAAACCGGGTGGCAGACAGAAAGCGAAGACTTTTGTCTATCGAATTCATGATACGCCTGACCCAGACAAACTTGAAAATTTTTCACAATTTATCCGACGCTTTGGTTATAGCCTGAAAACTACGGGTAAAAAGACACAAATTGCACACTCTATCAATCAATTGCTGGATCAGGTGGACGGAAAAAAAGAGCAAAACCTGATTGAAACACTTGCTGTACGCTCCATGGCAAAGGCGATTTATTCCACCGAGAATATTGGCCATTATGGTTTGGCATTTGATTACTACACCCACTTTACTTCACCTATCCGCCGCTATCCGGACATGATGGTTCACCGCTTGCTTGAACGGTATGATTCGGGCGGGAAAAACGTGAATGCCAACGAGTACGAACAAAAATGTGAGCATAGCTCAAATATGGAACAAGTAGCTGCCAATGCCGAACGCGCGTCAATAAAATACAAACAGGTGGAATTTATGGCGGACAAACTCGGACAAGTTTTCGATGGGGTGATTTCCGGAATTACGGAATGGGGAGTTTATGTGGAGTTGATTGAGAATAAGTGCGAAGGAATGATTCCAATCCGGGATTTGGATGACGATTACTACACGCTCGATGAGAAAAACTACTGCTTGGTGGGAAGCAGGTTCAATAAAAAGTATCAACTTGGCGATGAACTGTCTGTGAAAGTCGCCAAAGCTAACTTAGATAAAAAACAGTTGGATTTTGTGCTGGCGTGAGTTGGCGGAATGGTTCCTGCCAACCTTTATTTTGTCAGGACACCGATATTTATCACGGGCTTTGCTTTGTTATCGCATAATCGGCAAAGCGATAATTTAACCGATTTCAAAAAATATATTCAATATTTTTTTGTCAAATTGATTATTTGCAGTATCTTTGCAGTCCGAAAATAACTCGAATTTAAGGCTCCGTAGCTCAACTGTATAGAGTATCTGACTACGGATCAGAAGGTTGCAGGTTAGAATCCTGCCGGGGTCACGGATAAAAAGCTAAACAATAATTTGTTTAGCTTTTTTACTTTTTAGAAGGAACCTCTCAGCTCAGTTTCAGTAATGGAATCTATGACGGGGACTTGCTGAAAAAAGTTTTAGCCGCCTCTCAGACACGAACCGCCGAAGCATCCCGACAGTTTGGGATATAAAAATAACGACCTACTTCAATGTCAGCACAATCAAAGTTTTTCAGCAGGGCCTAATCGCTGCTCCTCCACCTCCTGTTTTTTCAATACCACAAATCCACGTAAACCGGCAAATGATCTGAGAATCCACCTTTGTAACTCATTCCCAAGTAGGTCCTTCTGGGCATTTTTCCTAAAAATGCTTTGTCATCTTCCAATAAAAAGTCGGCATCAAAAACATGCATATCTTGCACGGTAGCACTGATTGAGTTTGAAGGATCGAGCAAATTTCCGGACACTATAATCTGGTCAAGCATCCCCCACTCTCCCTGAAATTTATGCGAACCCTTCCCTTGTTCCTCAAGTCTAAACGAGAGATTGTACAGCTTTTCGGGTTCAAAGCCTTCATTTAGCGGATTTGCATCAAGCACATTAAGAATGCTCGTATTTGAAGGGTGGTCATTGAAATCACCCATTATCACAATGTTTGCACTTGGTTGCACATTGAAAATGCTATCTACTTTCCCGCGTAGTATTTTCGCTACATCTACACGTCGCTCTTCAGACTCCAACTCCCCTCCCAATCTTGAAGGCCAATGCGTAACAAAAACATGCAGCGTGTCATCAGTAGCGGTCACAGTACCTCTTACATACAAAATATCACGGGTTGTACTTGCTGAACTTGAGAATCGTACATGTACAGGTTCGCTGTAGTTTGGATGAAACTGATCACGCTGATACATCATCGCCACATCAATTCCCCTGAAATCCGGCGACTCATAATGAATATATTTGTACCCTAAGTTTTTAAGTGGAGATTTTGTTGTCAGATCAGACATGGCTCTGTCACTTTCCACTTCACAAAGTCCGATAATCGCGGGTGGCTGCCAACCTCCCACAGCACTGATAACTTTCGAGATATTGGCTTGTTTTGTATAATATCTACTTGCATTCCAAGCGCGAATTCCACCCGGAAGATATTCCTCATCTGCTTTTTCGGGATCATCCTCCAAATCGAAATAGTTCTCCACATTGTAGAACATTATCTTGAAATTTTGCCGTTCAGTTTGGGAAAAAACTGAATTCGAAATGAGAAAAATGATTGCTATAAGAAAGATTTTATTCATCTGATTGTAATTTAATTTTCTTATTGCCAGCTGGAACCATTGACAATAAAAAACATTCATTACTTTGCGAGTTTTTGTCGGTTGACGGATTGCATGTCGGTTTCATACGGTTAAATTCTATTTTTAGGACGTATGGAACACGCCATTAACCATTTTCTTGGGTTTAAGACTTATCTTAAATGGCTGTTTCATATCAATTACCGTCAGAAATATTTTGATTAATAAAACACTGCTATTGACAAAAATAACAAAACCTGCAAAAACCTAAACCGAGAAAATCGATCTACCACAGGCTGATTATGGTGTTCCCGTTTTCCCTATCCACTCGTAGGCTCCCGCATCGGGTTTCCCATCTTCCAAACGGCTGTTTCCATTCATATCAGTCGGATACTGCAGCGCCACATTATAGTCGCCAATGTCCCGAGCCGGAGATAGTGAATCAAGCATAAAGTTGTAATACTCAAGCTTTTCCCTGTCAAAATAAGAATTGACAAAGACTGTATCTTTCAAATTATACCATTTTATATCGGTAAACATCGGCGGAATCGGTTCAGGTTCAGTTTTCCGAATATAGCTATTGGTGAAAACGCCGTTATATCGATCGGCAAAGCGGCTTAAAATCTGAAACTCCTCGTTGCTACTTCCTGAAATCACACAGTTTTGGAAGATCGACTCCATCGGAAGGATTTTATTCAATTCCATTATCATCAACGCTGCGTTACCCTCTTTACCCGAAGGCTGCATCAGGATGTTGGTGCTGTTAAAGTAATTGGCAATGGTGCTATGGATAAATGTATGCTTTCCGCCGTTCAAAAATACGGAATAAGCTCCGGTGTTCGAAATTTCTGTATTGGTAACCAGCACATCGCCGTTTTGAACTACTAAACCATATTTCAGGAAATTATGAATCCGAGAATTATTGATTTCCAGTCTTGGGCGAAAACGTCGGTCGGAATTCGAAAAATAAACTCCCACATATCCGCTGTTCATTCGGACATAATTGAGTTTGTGATTCCCTTCTTTATATAACAACAAAATCCCGCCCCATTGATTCGAAACGTAATTATATGGTACTTCTTCAAATAGTTTGTCTGTCCTATCGCCACGCATAAGTATAGGGGCGATAATTGTTCCTTCAGCAATTAAATTTCCGTACACAACCAGACTTGCACCGGCGTGGAAATAGAGTTTGCTTCCGGGTTCAAGCGTAAGTGTTTTTGCCGTGTCCACCTCCAAATCTCCATAAATTAAATAAGGTTTTTCAGCGGATAATATCGTATCGTTCAGAATTTTTTTATTCTTAAAAACAACCATATCCTGCCCGTAAGCCAAAAGTTTCACTGCTTGTTGATTTCCATTCGTCAGAAAAACTATGGAATCTTCTATAAAAACCGGGGAATTCACATTCAGCGGATCAACTTTCACTTCCACAAAAATATACAGACTGTCTTTAGCTCTCAACTCAACATTGGTAAACTGATTATTCGGATTTAAAACACCCTGAACATTAATACTGTATGGCGATTCAGCTCCACCACCCAGCCCGATTGCTGAAATTTGCAGATTTTTTTCGTTTAGATTATAAACTTTTATTTTTGCCGTAGAACTCCCAATTGTCGTGAAAATAGTATCAAAAAACATTGTGTCTTTTGAAAATGCAAGTCTTAAACTCGGATCGGTAGATATGCTCTCATCGATACAGGAATGAAAAAAGAATATCGAAATTAAGATTCCGACAAATATACTTGGGAAATTATGAAGATTTTTTTTATGCATAAACAAAAAAAGAGAGAAAAACACAAACTGAAATCGCGGGGTGATTTGCTACGCTATGACTCTATTAAAATAAAACGCTAAATTGATTTTTTTATTTCTAAACTACAAATTTATTCAAAAAAGCTGAGACTACTACTTATATTTCTTAAATTTGTGGGAAATAAATTGATTTGTAGAAAACTACGTATTGAAAACACGAAACTTCAAATGACAGATAATTGAACAATGCCGGCTTCATAGTCTGTCTGGTTTGATTTTTATTAAGACAAATCCGATTTGCCTTAGTCAATGTCAAAACAATCATTAAAATAGATTGTTAAAAGAAATTTGTTTTATACTTTTGCACTTTCAAATTGAAAGGATGAACGTAGTCGTTATAAAATACAATGCCGGGAATATTCGTTCGGTAGACTTAGCGCTGAAAAGACTGGGTGTGAACGCCGAGATAACCGACAATCAAGAAAAAATCAAAACTGCCGATCGGGTCATTTTTCCCGGAGTAGGTGAAGCATCCTCAGCAATGCAATATTTGAGAGCAAGAGCGTTAGACAAAGTCATTAAAGACTTGAAACAACCGGTTTTGGGTATCTGCCTCGGGATGCAATTGATGTGTAGCTATTCGGAAGAAAATGACACAACTTGTTTTGGAATTTTTGATCAAAAAGTGAAACGATTTCCAGAGCTCGGAATGAAAATCCCGAAAATCGGCTGGGATACAATTTATAATCTGAAATCCAACTTATTTAATGGTATTTCAGAAGAAGAATATATGTATTTTGTCCACGGATACTATGTAGAAAAATGTGATTTCAGCATTGCTCTGACCTATTACGGGCTTGAATACAGTGCCGGAATACAGAAAAACAATTTCTCTGCCGTACAATTTCATCCCGAAAAATCCGGCAAAATGGGACAAAAGATATTAGAAAATTTTTTAGCGTGAATTTCAAAGTACTACATACCGATCCAAAAAGCAATGCTCGTACCGGATTGATTACAACCGATCACGGCGAAATTCGCACACCCATATTTATGCCGGTCGGGACGGCAGGAAGTGTGAAAGGTGTTCATATACAAGAGCTGAAAGAGGAAATAAAGGCTGAAATTATATTAGGAAACACATATCATCTTTATTTACGACCAGGGACAGAAATCTTAGAACAAGCAGGCGGACTGCATAAGTTCAACAGTTGGGATGGGCCCATTCTTACGGATAGCGGTGGTTATCAAGTGTTTTCGCTCTCCGAAACACGAAAAATGCATGAAAAAGGAGTCACTTTCAGTTCACATATCGATGGAAGCAAGCATCTTTTCACCCCGGAGAGAACTGTTGATATCCAACGAAGTATCGGCGCTGATATCATTATGGCATTAGATGAATGCACGCCCGGAACCGCCGATTACAACTATGCAAAGGAGTCGATGGAGCTGACACACAGATGGTTGGAGAGAGGAGTGAAGCGATTTGATGAAACCGAACCGAAATACGGTTATTCCCAAACATTTTTCCCGATTGTACAAGGGTGTGTTTATGAAGATTTGAGAAAACAATCTGCTGAATTTATCGCCTCACAAGAACGGGAAGGCAATGCCATCGGAGGTTTGGCTGTGGGCGAACCCGCAGAAGTGATGTACGAAATGGTGGAAATTGTCAATGAAATTTTGCCAAAAGACAAACCACGCTACTTGATGGGTGTAGGTACACCGATTAATATTTTAGAGTCAATTGAACGTGGTGTGGATATGTTTGACTGTGTTATGCCGACTCGAAACGGACGTAACGGCATGCTTTTTACTTCGCAAGGAATTATGAATATGCGGAATGAAAAGTGGAAAAATGATTTTTCACCCATTGATGAATTTGGAACCGCGCTTGTTGATAAAATCCATTCAAAAGCCTATCTCCGACATTTATTTATAAGCAAAGAGCTGTTGGCAATGCAGATTGCTTCGGTACATAATCTGGCATTCTACCTGTGGCTTGTAGATGAAGCGCGCAAACACATCGAAGCGGGAGATTTCATAACCTGGAAAAGAGAAATGGTATTCATTTTAGGACACAGGCTATGAGTTCCATGCTCTGAGAACTTTTCGTTTTCAAACTTAAGAATTAGATTCACCAAAGACAACTATGAATTACCAGAAAATCGGATTAAAAAAAATAGATATTTATATCATCAAGAAATTCTTGGGGACATTTTTCTATTCCATTATCTTGATTTTAAGTATAGCGGTTGTTTTTGACATTACGGAAAAAATCGATGACTTTTATGAGCACAACGCCACACTGAAAGTAATCGTATTTGACTACTATCTCAATTTTATTCCGTTTTATGCCAACATGTTCACGCCACTGTTTACATTTATTTCAGTGATATTTTTCACTTCAAAAATGGCAAACAACACTGAAATTATCGCCATTCTATCCAGTGGTGTAAGTTTCAACCGATTGATGCGTCCTTACTTTATTTCAGCGATGGTAATCACACTGCTGGCTTTTGTGTTGGGAGCATATATCATCCCGCAATCAACCAAGGGGTTACTGGAATTTGAGAATAAATATATCGAGGAATTCAAAACCGACAACACCCGAAATGTACAAATGGAAATCGAAAAAGGAGTGATTATGTACATTGAGCGTTACGAAATTAGTTCAAATACCGGATATTCATTCTCACTTGAAAAATTTGAAGACAAAACGCTGGTATCTCGTTTGACCGCTCAAACAGTTGTGTGGGATTCGCTTTATCATTGGACTGTCAAGAATTATGTCCACAGGGAATTCGACGGAATGCGCGAGAAACTGACTCGGGGAAGTGAACTGGACACGCTGATTCAAGTACGACCTAATGAGTTTTTTATTACAGCCAAAGAAGCGCCTCAGCTTGACTTGAACGAACTAAAGACTTTTATAGATCAACAAAAAAACAGAGTAGTCGGAAATGTACAAGCCTTTGAAGATGAGTATTACAGACGATATTCATTCCCGATTTCAGTACTGATTATGACTTTGATAGGCGTTTCGCTGTCTTCTCGAAAAATTCGAGGTGGGATGGGTCTCAATCTCGGCATTGGCCTTGGATTGAGCTCATTATTTGTTATTTTCACTACCATGTCCACAACATTTGCTGTAAATAATGCCATGCCGATTTTACTTGCCGTGTGGCTGCCAAATATTATTTTTCTTTCTATCGGAATCTTCTTGTATGTAAGAGCGCCAAAGTAATCAGAACCTGCTGTATCGCCCTTAACATACTGACTTTAAGAGAAATAAAGATATTTTGAATAGATAAAGCACGAGGGTTTTGAACAAAATTTTCTACATGTATGGCAGTTGGATAAAAAAATAGAGCAAAAATTCGCTCATTTTTAGCAGACCTTAAATATCCCTGTCTTGTTACATTTAAAACTTGTTAATAACTTTTAGCATTAAAATTCTTTTATTTCAAAAGAAAATCCCTACTTTTGTAAATCATGGATAGTATCTTCCGTCATATCGAGACTTTACTTCGCAGGCATGATTATGTTATTGTGCCCGAAATGGGTGGTTTTGTTTATCAATATAGACCGGCTGTGATTACAAGTGAAAGCATTCAGCCGCCTCTGACCACCGTGAGTTTCAATCCATTGATGAAGACATCTGACGGACTGCTTGCCATTGAAATCTCTCGGAGTGAAAATATTAGCTTCCGAGAAGCAACAGCTTCCATTAATCAGCAAGTAGAGAGTTTAAAATCTTCACTCAAGCGAAAAACGAAAGTTGAGATTGGCAATTTGGGGTCACTATCTATTGATGATAATCGGAAAATCATCTTCACCCCGGCAGTGGGGAAACATCTGGCTCCGGCAAACTACGGCCTAAGCACATTGCATTACGCTGCTTCTACCGACAAACCGGAAAATAAGGTGATAAGCTTCACACTGCCTTCAGCTAAGAAAGTAGCTCGCTATGCCGCTGTGGCTGCTGTTGCTGTAGGATTATTTTTCGCTGCTCCAAAAATTGGAGATTCCACTAAAAGCTTAGCAAATCTTCTCCCAACCGAATTTTTTACCCAAAAAACAGAAGTTGAGCAATCCGTAAAACCACTTATTATCGGCATTCCAAACTCTGAAACAAAGAAAATGGAAGCAGCCGCAGCAGAAAACTCGGACTTGAAACATCACGTAATTGTTTCATGCATGGCAACTCAGCAAGGAGCCGAAGGACTTGTTTCGTCATTAAATAAAATGAATTTTACCAAAGCTCACATTCTACCTCCGATAAAAACCTATCGGGTAGCTATCGAGTCTTTCGCCACTAAAGAGGAAGCAATCCGCTACATGCAACATTTAAGAGCAAATACCCCACAATTTTCTGATGCCTGGGTTCTGAGCGAATAGAAAATTTAATTTTGCCTAAAAAATCTGTAACGGCTATTTGGGATTAGTCAAAGTTTACATAGAGTTAGTCTTGACTTTTTATCGTTTTCGCACACCTTATCCGTTTCTCATTTTTAAAATTTCTTTTCCATTTTTAGATTCCAAAAAAACATCGTACCTTTGCATCCGCTTTTCGAGAAAAAGCGATTAATAATCATATTACAAATTTTTTAAAAACATTTCGAGAAAATGGCAGTAAAAATTAGATTGCAACGTCACGGTCGCAAAGGGTATGCATATTACCACATTGTGATTGCTGACAGTCGCGCGCCACGTGATGGCAAATTTATCGAACGTATCGGTTCGTACAATCCAAACACCAATCCGGCAACAGTTGACTTAAAATTCGACCGTGCATTGTATTGGCTGAATGTAGGTGCACAACCTACTGACACTACCCGCAACATACTTTCCGAAGAAGGTGTTTTGCTAATGAAACACTTGCAAGGTGGCGTAAAGAAAGGAGCTTTTGATGAAGCAGAAGCAGAAAAGCGCTTTAACGCTTGGAAAGAAAACAAAGAAAAAGTTGTTTCTAAAACAATTGAAGAGCTTGATGCCGCAAAACAAGCTGACATTAAACAACGTTTGAAAGCAGAACAAGACATCAACAAAGCAAAAGCAAAAGAATTAGCCGCGAAAAGAGCAGAAGCAGCAGAAGCAGAAGCAGAAGCCACCACAGAGGATGCTCCCGATGCAGAAGAGGCTAAAGCCGAAGAAAATCCGAAAACTGAGGAACCGAAAGCGGAAGAAGCTAAAGCATATGAAAATCCTGCCGCAGAGGAGCCCAAAGCGGAAAATGCATCCGAAGCTGATAAAACAGATGACTCTTCAAAAGAGGCTTAATCTTAGTATTAAGTCAAAAAATATAAAAACCCGAGAAATCGGGTTTTTTTTATATTTCCACTATATGTCGTTTTTCTAACTAAATATGCAATTTTTAATCAGGTTATACGTTTATCTTTATGTTAACCTACGTCAACAATTTTACAGAAGATATACAACTAAATCTAACATCATGTGATCTAAACATTACAGGCCTATGAATAGAATCATTAACGCTTCTTTACAAGTTTTGCCATCCGGCGGAACAAGACATCCTTACGAAATAGTTGACCAAGCCATCGAAGTAATCCAAAAGTCCGGCTTGAAGTATAAAGTCTGCCCTTTTGAAACAGTTGTAGAGGGTACATACGACGAAATAATGGCCGTATTCAAGCAAGCTCAGCAAGCCTGCTATGATGCCGGTGCAGAAAGCGTTATGGCCTATTTCAAAATTCAAAGCGCGCTGAGCGATGTGAGTATTGAAGATAAGGTGGGGAAGTATTGATTTGAGTATAGAAAGTTTGGATGAAATTGGATTTGCGATAATAGATTGGACGATTACTCCTTTTCACGTAGTTCACATGAAGTATGCGAATTAAGTCACATAATATTTGTTATATTTATGATTTAACATTACCTAACGCTTTGCAACAGATGATAACACGTGAATTATAATCGGTCATTGAAGCTAATTGATAACCTCTTCCCCCATGCGGAAAAAGGGGGGAGTACAGCGCCTGTATTGATAGAATTTACAGTTCCATTTTTGGAAATTTTCCTTTTCCGCAAAGAGAGGGGCAGTTGTGAGGTTAAAACACTAAAATTCAACTTCACAACATTCAAAGTTATATAAACTCTAATAATGAAAAAGAAAATACTACTTGTTTTTGGAACCCGACCGGAAGCCATAAAAATGGCACCTCTTGTAAAGGAATTTCAAAAAGAAAATACGTATTTTGAAACGATAGTGTGTGTCACCGGACAACATCAAGAGATGCTTGATCAAGTGCTTCGATTGTTTCAGATAGAACCTGATTTTGATTTGGACATTATGAAATCGGGACAGGATTTGTACGATATTACGACTCGTGTTTTAATGGGGATGAGGGATGTATTGAAAAAGACAACACCCGATATTTTGCTGGTACATGGTGATACAACAACTTCTATGGCTGCTGCGTTAGCCGGTTTTTATCAACAGATACCGGTTGGGCATATTGAAGCCGGATTACGCACACACAACATTTACAGTCCGTGGCCTGAAGAAATGAACAGGCAAATAACAGGTAGAATCTCAACTTACAATTTTTCACCTACTGAATTAAGTAAAAACAATTTACTTCAGGAAGGTGTAGATGAAAAATCTATATTTGTGACCGGGAATACGGTGATTGATGCACTTTTGTGGGTATTGAACAAGATAAAATCTGATGATAATTTAGTAGCGGAAGTTGAGCAGCGTATCGAAAACTTCGGGTACAAACTCGATAGATTAGTTGGGAAGCGAAAACTTGTCTTGATTACGGGACACAGAAGAGAGAATTTCGGGAAAGGATTTGAAAATATCTGCAATGCATTAGATGAATTAACTCAGAAATATCCTGATAACGATTTTGTCTATCCGATGCATTTGAATCCAATCGTTAGAAATGCAGTTTCGGCTGTATTTAAGAATCGGGTTCCGGAAAATTTATTCCTGATTGAACCGCTTGATTATCTGCCATTTATTTACTTAATGGAAAAAAGTTCAATCGTATTGACCGATAGCGGAGGAATTCAGGAAGAAGCACCCGGTCTGGGAAAACCTGTTCTGGTCATGCGTGATACCACGGAACGCCCCGAAGCTGTTGAAGCCGGCACCGTCAAGTTAATTGGCACAGACAGGGAGAAGATAGTTTCAGAGATATCCCTTTTGCTCGAAAGTCCCGAATATTACGATAAAATGGCAAAAGCGGTCAATCCTTACGGGGATGGTAAAAGCTCAGGAAGAATTGTAGAATATCTGGCTGCTAAGTTGTAATTGAGTTTTTGTTAAAAAGATTGATTATAGAGTGAAAAAGCTTTCTACATACATAGCATTGATTAGCTCCAAAGCAAACCAATCATCACTCTCAAAAAGACTGTTTGAAGGCGTTTCGTGGACATTAATCGGCAACGTAGTCGGGAAGTTTTTACAATTACTGGCATTTATTTTTGTTGCCAGGATTTTAGGAAAAGAGGAGTACGGGCAAGTAGGAATTGTACGTTCTACCCTGATGATGTTTTTGATTTTCTCATCGGCAGGAATGGGAATTACTGCAACGAGATACATTGCAAAATACAGAACTTCAAATCCTTACATGGCTTATGAAGTTTATCGGTTTACACAAAGAACTGTAATATGGATTGGACTGATTTTTTCTGTTCTGGTCTTTATCTTCAGCTCTTTTATAGCTGAAAGACAATTAAATTCGACTCATCTTTCTGAAGCACTGAAAATCGGAGCAGCAGCATTATTTCTGATGACTTTATCATCCGTTCTAACCGGCTCTCTTAGTGGCTTTGAGCGGTTTAAGAAGTTGGGAATCAACACGGCTGTCAATGGATTAATCCAACTTGTATGCGTAGTTGCGGGCGCGCACTTTGGAGGAATTAACGGAGTGATTCTGGGATTGGGAGTTGCAAGCTTTATACTCCTTTTTCAGCTGTACTTTGCATTGAGAACTGACATAGAGCTTACACGCAGCGCTCCAAAAGGAGCATATGAAGATAGATTCAACCCCAAACCTGTATTTTTTAAATTTTCTCTTCCTGCTATTTTGCAAGGACTGGTTTTTATTCCTGTTTTATGGTGGGCGAAAACATATTTGATAGATCAGTCTGACTATGGTGAAATGGCTATTTTTGATGTGGCGGAGCAATGGTACTATGTTGTTTTGTTTATTCCTACATCATTGAGTACTATCATTTTACCTCTTTTGACTAATGTGAATTACAATAGCTCGAAGGATCAATACGACAAATTATTGAAATTCAATCTGGTGATAAATATTGGAGTTTCATTGGCAATTACGGTTGTTGTGGCTCTATTTTCCCCTTTTATTTATAAATTCTATGGAGAAGGATTCACAGATTTCCGTCCGTTACTGATACTTTTAATAACTGTTGTAATTTCTTCTGCAAACAATGTTTTCGGGCAGGTAATCGCATCGAAAGGAATTATGTGGACTGGGTTTGGAGTCAACTTGCTCTGGGCAACTTGGCTTGTTTTGTTTTCTTTGTTGTTTGTAGGAAAAATGCAAATGGGAGCTCTGGGGCTGGCTTATGCGCTACTGGCAAGTTATTTTTTACATAGTATAGCACAAGGTTTTATAGCGTTGAGGATGAGAGTAAAGTAGGAGGTGTTTTGTTGTGAAAAGGCTTAACGAATAAGGTTGTTAACAGAATATGATTATCCGCATTTAAGAAGCTTTTAGCTCGATACCCATTAAATCCGAAAAAGTCGGACAAGTTCCGATAGGAGGACTATTGCAAACTAAAAAACACGAGTTTCTTATTTTTTTTACACGTACAGAAGCCACCGTGTGTAGGAACTTGTGCTGGAAATGAGGGATTTAGGGGGACATTAACGTATAATAGTTGCTTATGTGTTAATTATGGATAATCATTTAATAGAAAATACATGCTGATTTATTTATCGGTCATATTATTTTGTTTAATACTTGCATTTTTTAAATTACCAAAATTTGTAGAGAATGGGGCATTGATACTCATTGCTGTTTTTCTGTGTTTTGGGTATATGACTGGTACAGATTGGTATAATTATGAAATATATTATAACAATATAGATATTGCTGAAAAGATCTTGAAAAACAGGGAATCAGGATATTTAATTGTACAAAGTTTTTTCAGTAGAATTGGTGTTGATTTCTGGGTTTTTCATATTGCTGTCAAATTATTAGTATTTATTGCTTTAATATATTTCTTAAAAATATTTGATGTAAACATATTCTTTTTCTTGGTTTTTTTTATCCCTTTTGCAGGATTTTATTTATTTATAGATTGTCCTTTTAGGAATTTAATTGCATTTGGATTTAGTTTAATCGCATTTAGAAAGTTATTTGAAAACAAACATATAAGTTTCTTCGTATTTACGTTTTTAGCTTTATTATTCCACATTTCAGCTCTTTTTTTGATTTTTACATATGTAATTTATAAAAGAGACTTTAAAGTATTATTTATAATAATTACTACAGTAATCATTTATTCACTGGCTTTCAATGCAAAATTTATAATAAATAAAATATATTTACCGCTTATAGAAATCAGCCCTGTAATAAATGCAAGATTGGGTGGATATGTAGTTGACTCAAGATATATTACTGATTCTATCAATTTAGGCTCATTCTTAAGATTGTTTATTATTCTGATAATGGTGATTTTTAAGAATATAATCGTGGGTGAAAGCAAATTTCGTTTATATATCTTTAATCTTGGAATTTTATACTTAATACTTTATCCTTTAGGGATTTCTATGAAAGTTATTCAAAGAATAATAATTTATATTTCTCCATTTTTTGTTTTGGGAATTCTATTTTTGCTAAAATCGTTTAAAATAAAATCAAACAGATATTTGATGGGTCTGTTTTTTGTGCTGTTTACTTTTTGGCAAACATATAGCTTGGTGACAGTAGATTATAGATATGTACCCTACTCAAATTATTTATACCATTGGGTGAAAAAAGATTTTCCATCTATCGAATACAGACGAGATTATAATAAAAAGAAATCACCATATAAAAAGAAGAAATGAGAATTGCTTTTTGTATCCGACCAGGATATGATAATCCGTTAGGCGGAGATGCTATTCAAATGCTTAAGACGAAAGAGTATTTGGAGAAATACTTTATGATAAAAATTGATATTGTTACTCGAACAAATGAAATTTCAATTGAACATAAAATAGTACATGTTTTTAATTTTTCGACTTATAAAAATTCCGTTGAATTTATAAGAAAAGCCAAATCTTTGAAGATTCCTGTTGTTTCTTCTTCAATTTTTTGGGACTATACATTTGATTCTACCAAAAAGCTATTTTTCCTACTGAGCAAAAAGCCATACTTAGAAGAAAAAGAAATTCTGAAATACAAAAGAATAATGAATTACGTGGGTCTTTTTTCTCCAAGACCACTTGGGGTGTCGCGAGTATTTAGAAAAAAAGCAAAATGGATGTTTGAGAATTCCGACATTGTGGCTCCTAACTCTGAAGAAGAAGGTGAATTGTTGTTGAAATGGATTAATAAAAAAAAATCTGATAAAATCAGGGTGGTTTATAACGCTACAGATATTGCAAATAACCTATATGATTTAGACATTACAGAAAATGAGATACTTGCAAAATACAATCTCCCACAAAATTATATTCTGCAAGTTGGAAGGATTGAATATTGTAAGAATCAACTTAATTTAGTAGCGGCATTGATGAAAGAAAATAAAATTCCTATTGTTTTTGTAGGGAAAATAGTAGATGACAAATACTTTGATAAATTAAATAAACTCGCGCAAAAAAGAGGTAATGTTTTTTTTATCAACGCAGTTCCTTATAGTGAGATTAGGGCGTTTTATAAATTTGCTAAGCTTCATGTTTTACTTTCTTTACGAGAATCACCCGGATTGGTGAGCATCGAAGCGCTTGCAAATAATTGTCCAATTGTAATATCAGATAAAAGATTTCTGCCACTTAATACTTATTTTTCAAATCAACCTTATGTAGCTAACCCTTTGGATATAACCGAAATTGAAAAGGTTGTACTTGATGCTTATAAACATGGGAAAACATCATCCTTTGATTTTCAACAATTTTCTTGGACAAATGTAGCAAATCAGACATTTAATATTTATCAAGAACTTTTAATGCATGAAATAAATCAAAAAAATGAATAAGAGTGAATTAGTTTCAACTATAATTATTACCTTTAATCCTCAAATTGAAAGAATTAGATTTCAAATTTCAAGACTACTTCTTCAGACTAACACTGTAATTATTGTTGATAATAATTCAAGTAACATAGAAGAGTTGGAGCAAATTTTAGTTAAATTCAATCCGGAGAAAGTACATATTGTTAAAAATCAAAATAATGAGGGATTAGGATACGCTCAGAATGTGGGGATAAAAAAAGCAATTGAACTTGGAGCTGCTAAAGTCTTACTGATGGATGATGATTCTACTATTGAAGATAATTTTGTCGGAGAATTGCTTAAAGCAGAGCAAGAATTAATTGACAAAGGTGAAAAAATTGGAGCGATTGGCCCTGTTTATTTTAACAAAGAGACTAACGAACAGTATCCCGTTACAAAATACATCGGTCCTTTTATCCAAAGGAAATTACCTAAAAATACTCCGGTAAAGGCTTCTTTTCTAATTTCTTCCGGTACACTCATTTCAACTGATGTTCTAAAAGATGTGGGCATGATGAATGAAGAGTTGTTTATAGATTATATTGATGTTGACTGGTCGTTTAGAGCAAGAAAAATGGGGTATAACTTGTATGTTGCCCCGTTTGCAAAAATGAATCATGTGATTGGAGAAAAAAGGCTCTCTGTTTTGGGGAGAAAAGTTTCTTATCATGCCCCGTTACGGAAATATTATCTTTTTAGAAACAGCATTTACATGATAAAAAATCCAAATATCTCATTGGGATATAAAATCAGAGAAATTGTTTTTAATTTTGTCCGTTTTTTTGTCTATTTAATTTATTCTGAAAACAAAAAGGCTTTTGTGAAATACTCTTTACATGGGTTACGAGATGGTTTTAGAGGGAAAACCGGAAAATGTACTCACCAATTTTAATTTTTATGAAATTGAAACGTATAGCTTTTGTTGGAAATTCTTCATTCTCTATTTATAAATTTCGCTTGGGAGTAATGAAAAATTTTATTGAAGATGGATATTCTGTATATGCTATCGCGCCTGAGGATGATTATTCTACTTTTTTTGAGAAAGAAAATATAAAATACATTCCTTTGACAATAGATGCACAAGGTACAAATATTCTGAAAGATATTCTTTATTTGAATTCACTTATTAATATTTATAAGCAGAATAATATTGACTTTATTTTTCACTACACAATCAAGCCGATTATTTACGGTTCTTTTGCATGTAGATTTCTAAAAATCCCTTCTATTGCCATTACTACAGGCTTAGGTTATGCTTTTGAGTCAAAAAATTTTTTGAATAAAATTGTGACCGGACTTTATCGCGCTTCACTGAAATCTGTATTGGAGGTTTGGTTTCTCAATAAAAACGATAAAGAAGTTTTCCTGAAGAATACAATAATACCCGAAAACAAAACTTTCATTCTGAATGGAGAAGGAATTGATTCCAATTATTATTTCCCGGTCGAAAAGGAAGAAGACAATAAGAAATTGGTTTTTCTTTTACTTTCAAGATTAATAAAAGACAAAGGAATAAAAGAATATGTGAATGCTGCTCGAATATTAAAGAGTCGCAACTTAAATGTAGAATGCCAATTACTTGGTAAAGTGGAGCCGGAAAGTTCAAAAACCATTTCCATTAATGAAGTAAATTCCTGGCATTCAGAAGGTGTTATCAACTATTTAGGCGAATCAATTGATGTGCGAGATTTTATTGCGAAAAGTGACTGTGTGGTGCTACCATCGCATTACAATGAAGGTGTCCCAAGATGTCTGATGGAAGGGATGAGTATGGAAAAACCAATTATCACAACGAATAATGTAGGTTGTATAGAGCTAATCAGAGATGGTGTGAACGGGTTCATGTGCACTAAAAGAGACCCGCAAGATTTAGCTGACAAAATGGAGAAAATGTCAAAGTTAAACTCTGCAGAAAGAGAGGAAATGGGTAAAAATGGAAGAGCGTTAATCTTAGAAAAATTTGATGAAAAAGCAATTATCAAGATATATAAAGAAAAACTCGAATACTTTTTAAGCAACAAACGTTGATGTTAAAAACCCATGCTTAATGCCTCCATCGTCCTATACCATCACGCACCGGCTGAAATCGAAAAACTCGTGCAAACTTTACGCGACTTCAGTTTGATTTCGGAAATTTATCTGATTGATAACTCAAGAGAGGCAAATCCGGCTTTTGAAAAATTACCCGCCACTTATATTTACACCGGAAAAAACCTCGGTTACGGTGCAGCACACAATATCGCCATTCGCCGTTCAATAGAACAAAACATCCCGTATCATTTAGTTATAAATCCAGATGTACTATTTGAAGGTGAGATTTTAGGTGAGCTACTTGACTTTATGGAAAGCAATAAAGAAGTTGGTCATGTCATGCCAAAAGTACTTTATCCAAACGGTGATAATCAATTTCTCTGCAAACTTCTTCCAACACCTTCTGATTTATTTCTCAGACGATTTCTCCCCCCGAAATGGACTCAAAAATCAAACGAACGTTTTGAACTTCGACAATCCGGATACGATAAAATCATGGATATCCCGTATCTTTCCGGCTGTTTCATGCTGTTGCGTACCAAAGTGCTGAAAGAAATTGGATTGTTTGACGAGCGATTTTTCATGTATCCGGAAGATATTGACCTTACACGCCGGATTCATCAGAAATACCGAACCATTTTTTATCCAAACGTACAAATAGTTCATAATCACGAACAAGGATCCTACAAAAGCACAAAACTCTTTTTTATACATACCTGGAATTTAATCAAGTATTTCAACAAATACGGATGGATTTTTGATAATGAACGGAAAGAAATAAATAAGAATACGCTGAAAAAGTTAAATTTATCGTAACTTTGCATTCAAACTGCATTATTATAACTTTTGTGGTTTCATCAATCAGATAAAAAGTTAATTTTAGAATCAATCATACAATGAATTTCGACATACTACAAACCGCAAGTGCTTTTATGGTACTTTTTGCTGTAATAGACATTTTAGGCTCTATACCCATCATTTTGAATATCAAAGCCAAAGGTGTCATAATTAAATCGCTAAGTGTCAGCGTTATATCTTTATTGATTTTAGTTGTTTTCCTTTTCGCGGGCGAAGGAATTCTAAAACTGTTCCATGTCGACATACAGTCATTTGCTGTGGCAGGAGCGCTTGTGATATTTATTTTTGCCATGGAAATGGTGTTGGATATTGAGATATTCAGAAATCATGGCCCGAAAGGTGGAGCCGCCATTGTACCTATCGCATTTCCGTTGGTGGCGGGCCCCGCGTCCTTTACCACTTTACTCTCTTTGCGCGCCGAATATGAAATGATAAATGTGCTGATAGCACTGCTGCTTAATATCGTTTTTGTGTTTATTGTACTTCGTTCTACCGGTAAAATTCAAAAACTTATCGGACAAGGCGGAATTTATATCATGCGTAAGTTCTTTGGAATCATACTTTTAGCTATTTCAGTAAAATTATTCACTACAAATTTAGGTTTTTTGCTTGGAATGAAATAAATAAGCATTTATTTTGATAATCCGAAAAATTGTATTACCTTTGTGGTCTAAATAAATCGCGGAGTGGAGCAGTGGTAGCTCGTTGGGCTCATAACCCAAAGGTCGTTCGTTCGAATCGGGCCTCCGCAACAAAGGAAAAGAGGAAATGTGCTTAATAGCCATTTCCTCTTTTTTTTTGAGTCATGCTCAGAGTGTGGTAATGCTTGCAACATATTGTTTGCCGCATACCATAAAAACTCAGCTCAATCCTACAATTTTCCCTTCAACCACATCAATATACCTCGCCTGAGGCTCTTTCGGAAGTCCCGGCATACGCATCATACTGCCGGCAATGGCTACAATAAATTCTGCACCGTTATTGATAACCAAATCGCTTACGTGAAACGTAAAGTCCTTCGCGACACCGTAAAGTCGCTCGTCATCAGAAAATGAATATTGCGTCTTGGCAATGCAAACGGGATAGTTTGAAGCGCCTAATTCTTCAATCTTCGGTATCATTTTCTCTGCCTTTTCAGAGAAAACCACTTTTCTGGCTCCATATAAGTTTTTTGCAATTTTCTCTATTTTTTCTTCGATGCTGTCCGTCTCATCATATGTGAACTGAATCGGGGTGTCATCCGAATCTTCAGTTAGTTGCACTACTTTTTCTGCAAAGTCAGCCGCTCCTTTTCCGCCTTCCAAAAACGCGTTATTCACCGTAAACTCTACCCCTTTGTTTTCGCAATGCTTCCTGAGCATCTCTATTTCTTCATCGGTATCAAAGCTGTATTGATTGAATGCCACAAGCACTTTCTGCCCAAATGCACGCATATTCTCAATATGCTTATCTAAGTTCTCGAAACCTTTTCTCAGACCTTGTTCATTGGGCATTTTAATCTCTTTTGCAGATACTCCGCCATGCATCTTGAGGGCTTGTGTAGTTACTACGATAACAGACAACGCGGGTTTGAGTCCCGACTTTCTGCACTTTATGTTCAGAAATTTCTCAGCTCCCAAGTCAGCACCAAATCCGGCTTCAGTTACCACATAATCTGAATAGTTTAAGGCGGTTTTAGTGGCAAAGACAGAATTACAACCATGCGCGATATTTGCAAAAGGTCCGCCATGAACGAATGCGGGAGTCCCTTCCGTAGTCTGCACCAAATTCGGATGAATTGCATCTTTCAGTAACGCAACAATTGACCCTGCCACTCCTAAATCTTTCACTGTGAAAGGCTTACCGGAATAAGTAAACCCGAGTAGAATTTTTTCGATTCTCCGTTTCAAATCTTCTAAACTTTCTGCCAAACAAAAAATCGCCATAATTTCAGACGCAGCCGTAATATCAAACCCTGCTTCACTGGGAACGCCATCCGTATATGCTCCAAGTCCGGAGATAATATTCCTCAAACTCCTGTCATTCACATCCAACACACGCTTCCAAAGCACTTGTTTGATACCGTCAGCTTCATTCTGGTGATGATAACGATAATTGTCAAGCAGCGCAGCAATCATGTTATTTGCTGAAGTGATAGCATGAAAATCGCCGGTAAAATGGAGATTTATCCGTTCCATGGGTAGTACTTGCGCGTATCCACCGCCTGCAGCGCCGCCTTTCATCCCAAAACATGGTCCAAGGGATGGTTCACGGATAACAACAGCTGCATTTTTTCCGATATAATTCAATCCAAGCGCCAAACCTACAGATACTGTTGTTTTCCCGATCCCCGCTTTGGTCGGAGAAATAGCTGTTACAAGAATCAATTTGCTCTTTTCTAACTTGGAAATAGCATTCAGCGGAGTTGTTACTTTAGTAATATGCTTGCCATATGAAACTAAATTATCTTCGCTGATTCCAATTTTTTCAGCAATCTCAGAAATATCTTTTAATTTTATCTCTTGCGCAATTTCAATGTCTGACTTCATATAGTATAATTAAACTCTTAATTCCTTAGTTGACTAAAATTAAGTGTATTTTGTTCCGGTTTTTTCAGCTAAAAATGACTTTTGTATCAATTATACAAGTTCATTTATGAAATTCATTTTCACGGCTGAAAAACCTACTAAAAAAAACCTACTAAATAGAACTTATAATGTTTTACGTATAACAATTGTTCTTCAATATACAAAAATAGGCATTTTTAACAGAAAAATTACTACCTTTGCACCCGAAATTGAACAATTTTCGATTTCAAGCATTATATTTTAGTGGTTGAGAAAATAAGTTGACAAGCTATTCGAGAAAGGAGAGACTGAAAATCAGACTCAAAATCTTCTCATAACTCAAAACCTATTTTCTCAAAACTCAGAACTTTTCTGATTTCACATTTCTAATTTTAAAATTTGGGGTGCCTTAATATTTCGGGCTGAGATCATACCCTTTGAACCTGCGCGGGTAATTCCGGGAAGGGAACGAAGTTTTTTATTTCTCACTTACAATCCGTATTTAGGCTCTCTCATTAATTAATTTATTTATTAACTCGCTTCCCTTAGCATAACTAAAGGAGCTTAATTTATTAAAAAATGAGAAAGTTAAGTCTTTTCACGCTGCTGATGTTGTCTATTTTTGCCATTTCAGCACAAAACTCCATTCGTGGAAAAGTAATCGATGAAAACAACCAGGCGCTGATTGGAGCGGTTGTTACATTAAAACAAACTAATGAAAGCGTTATCACCAATCGTCAGGGAGAATTTGAATTCAACAACCTGACTGACTACGCCTATTCCCTTGCAGCTAAGTACATAGGTTACGAAAATGTAGAACAAATCGTACAAACCGGCTCATCTACTACCATAAAAATGGATGACCAAAAAAGCGTTTCGCTTGATGAAATCACGGTTTCTGCCATTCGTGCCGGTGAGCATTCGCCCGTAGCCTACGCCAATGTATCAAAAGATGAAATCAATAAGCGTAATCTGGGACAAGACTTACCTTATCTGCTTTCATTAACTCCCTCAATGATAGTCACTTCTGATGCGGGAACGGGAATCGGATATACAGGATTCCGAATTAGAGGTACGGATGCAAACCGAATAAATGTAACCATTAACGGCGTACCGCTCAACGACAGTGAATCACACGGAATCTTCTTGGTGAATATGCCCGATTTTGCTTCTTCAGTAAATTCTGTACAGGTACAACGTGGTGTAGGAACATCTACAAACGGAGCCGCCGCTTTTGGTGCAAGTATCAATATGCAAACCGAGATGCTGAATCCGAGCGCATATGCTGAACTCGGGACGTCTGTCGGCTCATTTGGAACAATGAAAAATACAGTGAAAGCCGGTACGGGCTTGATTAACGGATTTGCCGTAGATGCACGGCTTTCGAATCTGGTTTCGGACGGATATATTGACCGCGCGTATGTGAAAATGAAATCATACTTTGTCTCTGCCGGTTATTATGGCGAAAACACAATGCTGAAATTTATCACATTCGGCGGGAATCAAAAAACCCACCAAGCCTGGAATGGTGTAGATCTGGATTTGGTAGCGAGCGATCCAAGTAAATATACTCGTTCGTATAATGAAATCGGGATATATACCGCTCCAGATGGTAAAGAGAAGTATTTTGACCAAACCGACAATTACAATCAAACACACTACCAGCTTCATTTTGTTCATGCGCTGAATCCTAATCTAAACATAAATGCCGCGCTTCATTACACACGCGGAATCGGGTTTTATGAAGATTATAAAAGCAAAAGAAAATACAAAGAATATGATATGACACCGGCTGTGGTGAACGGCGAGACGTTAGATAAAACGGATTTGGTTCGTCAAAAATGGTTAGATAATCATTTTGGAGGTGCAACTTTTTCATTGAATTATAAATTAGAAAAACTTGCGTTTACCCTTGGTGGAGCGGGAAATAAATACTTTGGAGACCATTACGGATTCGTTAAATGGGCATTATTCCCAAATAATCTGGATGTTAATCACCGATATTATTTCAACAAATCAACGAAAACCGACTTCAATGTCTTCACAAAAGCAAGTTACTTAATTACCGACCAATTGAACGTATTCGTTGATTTGCAGTACCGCAACATCGTACACGATATGCAAGGAATAAACGATAATTTTGATGATAAAACGGGGAAATTGCAAGATATTACACAGCGTCATCCGTTCAATTTCTTTAATCCTAAGCTGGGGGTGAGTTATCAATTTGACAGTAAAAACAGTACATTTGCTTCATTTGCCATGGCCAACAGAGAGCCGAACAGGAACAACTACACTGATGCGGGACCGAACGAATTTCCAACGCATGAAACACTCTATGACACAGAAATAGGCTACAAATATCTTTCTCCCCATTTTAGTGTCGGTGCGAATGCCTATTACATGTCCTACAAAAATCAACTTATTCTTACCGGGAAACTGAGTGAAATCGGTGAAGCGCTCACAACCAATATCCCGGAAAGCTACCGAGCGGGAATTGAATTGATGGCAGGTGCAAAAATAGTTAACGGGCTTCGCTGGGACGGAAACGTGAATTTGAGCCAAAATAAAATTAAAAATTTCACGGAATACGTGGATGAATATGATGCGGATTGGAATTGGATCGGGACAAAAGAGAATTTCTTTCAAACAACCGATATTTCATACTCACCAAACGTGGTGGCAAACAGCATTTTCAGCTATGAAATCAAAGGATTCGAGACGGCGCTTTACTCCACATATGTGGGCAGGCAATTCATTGACAATACTTCGGAATTGAACCGCGCCATTGACCCGTATTTTGTGAATAATCTCCGATTAGGATATTCTTGGAAAATGAGTAAAATCCGCGCCATTGACTTCAACTTGTTAGTAAACAACCTGTTCAATACCGAGTACGAAACAAATGGATGGAATTGGTACACTTATTATTTGGGAGGAGAGAGAATTAACGAAAAACGTTATTTCCCGCAAGCAGGAATTAATTTCTTGTTTTCTACGACAATAAGACTATAAAAAGAGCTTTATTTCGTTTATTTTTTGTTGAGAAACGGATTCTGAAAAAATTCAGAGTCCGTTTATTATCTTATTCATTACAAGGCTACGCTTCTAAAAATCTTATCCCCAATATTAACAATAACTCCCCATACCATCCATCGGAATCGGTGATACACGCTTCAAAAGAGAGAACTTAGACGTATTACAAACTGCAAATATGGGGTATAGACTTGAAGAACACTTTATTATACAACTGTATTTCAGCGAATTACAAACTTGAAATCATTCCAAAACCTCCCTCATCGCTTCCACACTCATCGTTCCACTCACCACAACTTGCAAAAGTTCAGATTTATTTTGTTGCAATTGATGTATTTTTTCTTCCACCGAATTTTTTGTAATAAAACGATAAAGCGTCACCTTTTTATCTTGTCCAATCCGGTGCGCACGACTTACGGCTTGCATCTCAGCAGCCGGATTCCACCACGGATCAAGGATGAAAACATAATCTGCTGTTGTGAGATTCAGCCCCGTACCACCGGCTTTCAGCGAAATAAAGAACACACTGATTTCTTCGTTTTGATTAAATCGATCTATCTCAGTTTCACGGTTCGTTGTGCTTCCGGTGAGCCACGCGTACTTCCAATTTTGGGTGTCAAAGTAATCGGCTACCAATCTTAGATGCTTTACAAAAGATGAGAATATCAATACTTTATGTCCTTCTGAAATCAAAATTTCTACGTGTTCAATAATTTGCTCGAATTTTCCGCTACTTCCTGTATACTCCGGAATAGAAATAATCGGGTGATTGGCAATAAGTCGCAATTTTGTCAGCGCGGTCAGTGTAGTGACATTCCGAGACGCGCTATCTTTTATCTCGGAAAATTGTTCTAAAATTGCATTTCGAGCTTTGTTTTTCTCTTCAAAATAAACGCTTGACTGCTCCTCGCTCATTTCACAATACCGAATTTCTTCTGTCAATGGAGGAAGTTCCTTCACCACATCTTCTTTTAACCTTTTGAGAATAAACGGATTGATTATTTTCAAAAGCGTTGATTTCGTTTTTTCAACAGTTATGACATCTTCTTCTTTGAATCGTCGCTGAAAACCGGAAAGCGTGCCGAGGATACCGTCATTCAGGAAGTCCATTTGTGCCCAGAGATCAGTGAGCGAATTTTCAATTGGCGTACCTGTAAGCACAAGTTTGTATCGCGACTGAAGTTGTTTTGCGCATTGAAATGTCTGTGATGCAGGATTTTTAATGTATTGACTTTCATCCAAAATCACATATTGGAAATGATATAATGCAAGGAATTCAATATCCTGACGCATTATGCCATAGGTGGTTAACACAATATCATAATCGGAAATCCATTCATTGAAAATTTCATTTGAAACCCTGTCAATTCCTGTATGAATATACACTTTTAGTGTAGGAGCAAATTTCTGAAGTTCATTATGCCAGTTGAAAATCAGCGATGTCGGCATTACAATAAGTGAAGGCGGTACGAAATCGAGTTTAATCGGATTTATATCATTGGAAATATCTTCTTCAAATTCGTCAAAAAGTGAAAGCTGTATTTCATTGTTTTTTTGTGATTTTCCGTATAGATTCTTCTTAGATAATTTTTTAATCGAATTCCGATTTTCAGGATAATTATACAGCAGTAACGCTATGGTTTGTAGCGTTTTACCTAAGCCCATATCATCTGCCAGACATCCGCCAAAGTTTTGTTCTTGAAGTTGGACCAACCACCGAAAACCATCTTTTTGATACGGTCGGAGCGTGGCTTGTAAAGTTTCAGGTATCTCAAATGCCGATTTTCTGATTTTTACTTCGTTTTCAATATCCCATTTTTCTATCAGTTCAAGAATTCGAAAATGAAACATTCTCAGTTGGATATGTTGTTGTGAAATTTTCCCAAAACGAAACAACTCCGTGTACCTCGAAAACCATTCAATAGGAAGAATAGCAATACTTCCATCAGGCAAAACATACTCTCGATTCTTATTCAGAATGTGGTTCTTGAAATTGGCAAAAGGTATCTCAACTTCATCAAAGCGAACAGAACCCCTGATGTCAAACCAGTCTTGATTTCGCCCAACATCTAAATTCAAGCTGATTTCTCCCGTAAAATAGCGCAATTTCGAGAAATTTTGCTTCAACTCAAATTTCTTTAACAATTCTTGATTGCTATTGATCCATTCAATTATACGAAACGAATTTTCATTCTCAAAATTGGCTTCTTTCACACAAAATTGACTCGAAGCATTTTGAGATAACCCACTATTTTCTAACAATTTAATATGATTCAGCTCCCATTCTTCATCGCGAAAAAAATATTTTATTCCGGGAGGATCAACCTCATTATCTAACTCGACTACCTTCACATAAGGCTGATCAATTTCGAACTTTTTATTTCCATACAAAAACTGCAAACGCAAAACAGGCTCACCTTTTAACGATGTTTCCAAATAAAGCAACGCTTTTGGCTGATAATGAATTTCAGAAATATCAAATCCTTCGGCAACAACATCGTAATCTTTTACGCATTTAGTAACAAATTTTCGGATATATTCAGATACGTTTTTTTGTGGAACTTCAATATGTTCTTTTGTAAAGAAAGGTAGGAGCTTCTTCTCGTCTATATCTGAAAACTCATGTAACTGATTGTCTATGACAATGATGGCGGGAGAAGCACAGAGAGTTAAATATTTTTTTCCGAAAATTTGGACAATAATGTCGCCATTTCGAATAACCGTTTTATAGGTGAATTTTTCTAATTGGCTAAACAGAAATACCATTTTCGAATTTTGAGAAAACAACTGAATGCATTTCTCAATATGAAAAGTTCTATTTTTTACACTTTCACGAACGAAAATTGGGATAGATTCGGTTTTTGCAAGCTTTAAAATCTCTCTGTGGCGTGCTTCAATCAACGGACGAATATACCGCTCAATAGTGTCTTGTTGCACTTTTCGGATAAAATCAACCGATTTTTTCTCACGAGAATATAATCTCATCAAGACAGCATCTGAATATTTTTCAGTCAAGCGTACAACTTGCTTTTCGATATCATTCAATTTTGAAAATCCGATTAGCGAAGAACGAGCAATTTCGACAAACTCAAATAAACCGGAACTTTCCTTAATTGAGGTGAAAATCGGTTGTAAAACATTGCCAAATTTCGGGTGGGAAACAATTGTCAGTATGAGCTTTTCGTCAGACATTTATTTGTATAGTAAAAATATACAAGGTCTTTTATTCAAATCCGGTTTTTGCTTTTTCCAGGCAGAAATCGGTTTTGTTATGATCATCTCTGAATCGAGGGTGATGTCCACAGCAATACAAAGTTTGGTGTTAGGTTGGCAGGTGGCGAGAATATCATCGAGCATTTTCATATTGCGGTAAGGAGTTTCTATGAAAATTTGAGTTTGATTTTCACCATAGATGCGACTTTCCATTTTCTTCAACGCTTTAATCCTTTCTGCCTGTTGCACAGGCAAGTAGCCGAGAAAAGCAAAACTTTGTCCGTTAAATCCCGACGCCATGAGAGAAAGCAAAATGGAAGAAGGTCCGACAAGCGGCACAACGGTGAAATTCTGTGCCTGTGCCAATGCAACCACATCCGCTCCCGGATCGGCTATGGCCGGACAACCCGCGTCGGAGATTATTCCCATATCATTCCCGGCTTTAAGTGGCTTCAGAAATGTGGTTATTTCATCAGGTTTCGTATGCTGATTCAGCTCAAAAAAGGTTAGCTCGTCAATATTGATTTCCCGATTTACTTTTTTCAGGAATCGACGAGCGGAACGAAGATTTTCGACAATAAAATAACGAACATGAGAGATAATCTCGGTGTTTCCGGCAGGCAAGATTTTGGATAAATCACTGCTGTCACCCAGCGTGCTGGGGATGAGATAAAGAACACCTGCATTATTTCGGTGTGAAGAATTACTATTGTCAGAGATTTTCAGGTTACTCATTTGATTATAAATTCAAAGATTAATTATGAACTTTCATCAGATTAGCTCATCCTCTCCGTAATCTTCTTCGTACTCATCATCGTCAATTTCAAACTCTAAATCTTCACTGTCATCGTCTTCATCGTAATAATCGTGGCTTTCACAATCTTCATCTACGCTAAAAATTATGTCTTCAACAATTTGATTTACTAATTCAAAGAAGTCGCCTTGCAGAAAATCTCCATTAATCAGGGTTATTGATTCTATGTTTTCATCAAAAGAGCTCTGGATAGCTTCTTCTAATTCGCGTCGGGTCAAAAGTAATCGTTTCATTTTTATTTGCTGTTTATATGTGTTGTTTTCAACTTCTCGGTGCTCAAATGGGTCAAAGTACAGACATTTTCAACTCCTCTAATTCCTCGGCCAATATTTCCCACTCATACATTTTCTGCTCCAATTCCCGCTCTTTCTTTTGCAAAAGCATAATAAATTCAGGATCGGATGCTTTTTCAGGATTCTCAAGCTGAGATTGCATTTCGGATATTTCGTTTTCGAGTTTTTCGATAGCATTTTCAGTCAAGTGGACATCTTTCTCTGCTTTTCGAATTTTTCTGTTTAATTCCTTACGGGCTTCGTAGGATAGTTTGTTTTCTGAAACTTCTTTCTCTGCCGGTGCTTCAACAATGGTAGTTTGAGATTGACTTAATCCTAATTCGCTCAAGTTTTCTATTTTCTTCTTTTTCAAAAATTCATAAATACCGCCCATATGCTCCCGCACTTTCTTGTTGCCGAATTCGTATATCTTTGAAACCAATCCATCTAAAAACTCTCTATCGTGTGAAACAATAATTGCAGTTCCATCAAACGCTTTGATGGCTTCTTTCAGCACATCTTTTGAACGCATATCCAAGTGATTTGTCGGCTCGTCAAGAATAAGCAGATTAACCGGCTCGAGCAACAAACGAATCATTGCCAAACGGCTTCTTTCACCTCCCGAAAGTACTTTCACGCGTTTATCCGATGCTTCTCCTCCAAACATAAACGCTCCCAAAACATCCCGAATTTTGGTACGAATATCGCCTACCGCTACATGATCAATTGTCTGAAAAACTGTCAGATTCTCATCTAAAAGCGCTGCCTGGTTTTGTGCAAAATATCCGATTTTTACATTGTGCCCAAGTTTCAGTATGCCGGAATAGCTGATTTCATCTAAAATACATTTCACTAACGTACTTTTACCTTCACCATTTTTCCCAACAAAAGCTACTTTTTCTCCGCGATTTACAATCAACCCGATATTTTCCAAAACCAAATGATCTCCGTAAGTTTTTGAAAGATTTTCAATTTCAACCGGAATGGACCCTGAACGAGGCGAGGGCGGAAATTTCAAGCTCAATCGTGATGTATCTTCCAAGTCAACTTCTATTCGTTCGAGTTTTTCAAGTTGTTTGATACGAGATTGAACTTGAACAGCTTTGGTCGCTTTGTAACGAAAACGTTCGATAAAATCTTCAGTATCTTGAATCATTTTCTGTTGGTTTTCATAAGCTCTTACCTGCTGCTCATGACGCTCTTTTCGAAGCTCGACATATTTCGAGTAGTTGGTATTGTAATCGTAAATTCTACCAAGTGAAATCTCAATCGTACGATTTGTTACTGCATCAATAAACGCTCTATCGTGCGATACGAGCAAAACAGCGCTGCCCGAATTCATAAGGAAATTCTCAAGCCACTGAATACTTTCAATATCTAAATGATTGGTTGGCTCATCTAACAGCAACACATCGGGGTCTTGAAGCAAAATCTTAGCTAACTCAATGCGCATGCGCCACCCGCCACTAAACTCTGAACACTGCCGATCAAAATCTTTTCTCAAGAATCCCAGTCCGAGCAAGGTTTTTTCTATTTCAGCCTGGAAGTTTCCCGGATTTATGATTCTAAAATGCTCGCTTGCACGACTATGCTTTTCGATTAATTCTAAATACTCCGGGCTATCGTAATCGGTACGTGTAGCCATTTCATTAGCATATCGCTCAATGTCACTCTGGATTTTTGTAATCTGCAAAAAAGCTTTTTCTGCTTCTTCCATTACGGTGGTTCCTTCATCATGAACCATGTGCTGAGGGAGGTAGCCGATTGTAAAATCGGAAGGAATAACGATATTGCCCCGAGTGGGTTTCATTATCCCGGCAATAAGCTTTAGAAGAGTAGTTTTTCCCGCTCCATTTTTACCAACAAGTGCAATTTTATCCTTTGGATTGATAAGAAAACCAATGCTGTCAAACAGCGGAGAGCCGCCAAATTCTACTGTAAGTTGTTCTATGGAGATCATTCTTTGTAGGTAAAACTAACTGGGCTTCGACTTTTCAAAATTCTTTTTATCTACCAAAGTCCAAAGCCATTTTGTGAGGAGAGAGCTTAAAAAAAGTACTATGAAAGCTAAAACCCCATTCGGAAGATTTCTTCCTAAAATTGCTATTATTATGAAAATAATGGAAATTCCCATTAATATAAAAGAAACGCTTCTGTGTTTCAATCCCAATGAAAGCATCAAGTGATGCACGTGATTTCTATCCGCTTTGAAAGGTGATTGTCCTTTCTTCATTCTGGTAATCATCACCCTCAATGTATCAAATAACGGCACGATTAGGACTGAAAAAGCAACTGCCGGAGCCGCAATCATATGAAACTTTTCCGGTACTTCGCCGTTAGCGTTCATTTCGAAAAAAGAAAACACAAAGACTATAATAATGTAGCCAAGAAGCAGCGATCCGGAATCGCCCATAAAGATTTTTTTCTGTTTCGAAAAGACATTGTAAAAGAAAAACACCACCAACGAGCCAACCATTGCAAAAGCTGTGAGTGCCAAATGATTATGATCGGTAAGATAAAAATAAACTCCAAAAAAGAGTGAATATAAAATGCCCAGACCGGATGCTAAACCATCAATACCATCGATTAAGTTCATGGCATTTACTACCACCACAAAAACGAACATTGACAATAAATAACTCCAAATAAAAGGAATTTCATGAATCCCAAGGAACCCATGAAGACTGGAGATTCTAATATCTGAAATTACAATCAGGAAAAATCCTGCAAGCAATTCACCAAAAAGCTTCCAAAAAACTTTGATCGTGATTAAATCATCGATAAAACCGACTATCAAAATAATAAATAATCCCAACAGAATAAACTGCAGATTGGAAAGCAAACTGGTAGTAAACAGAAAAACGGTGAGCAAAAATGAGATAAATATGTTGATTCCGCCTACGTTTGGTATTTCACCACTATGAGATGTACGCTTGTTTGGACTTACTACAAAGTTATATTTCTTAGCAATGTCAATAACAACGGGCATGAACAAAAATCCGATAATCAAAGAAATTATGGATACAACGAAGGGGAAATTATGTAAAAAGTCAATGATCTGATTCATCAGTTCCTAATTTAGTTCCTTTTCAACATCCAAACGTTCATACTGAGAATTATTGCTTATAAATTCAGGTACTATCGTTTTCATTTGTGATACGCTTAAGAAATTTTTACCGTACCCGCTAAATTTAATTAACTCGTCAATTTGTGCCGAAACATCCTCATAGTCATATTCTCGGACAGTCGCGATCATTATTTTCGGATGGTGTGTTTCCTTTGTTATTTCTTTTTGATTCAGCAATTCCTCGTAGAGTTTCTCACCGGGGCGTAATCCTGTGAATGAGATTTTTATATCAACTTCGGGAATATAGCCGGCCAAACGAATCATTTTTTTAGCTAAATCCAATATTTTAACCGGTTCACCCATATCGAAAATAAATATTTCACCTCCGCTTCCGGTAGTTCCCGCTTCCAAAACTAAAAGACAAGCTTCCGGAATAGTCATAAAATATCGAATGATATCGGGATGAGTCACCGTAACCGGCCCCATGTTTTCGATTTGTCGCCTAAAGTGCGGAATGACCGAACCATTCGAACCGAGCACATTCCCGAATCGAGTAGTAATAAATTTAGTGGTTGTATTTCCATTTTTCAAAATGTGATTATTCAGGGATTGCACATAAATCTCAGCAATTCTCTTTGAGGCTCCCATCACATTTGTTGGGTTTACAGCTTTATCTGTAGAAACCATTACAAATCGCTCTACATCATATTTTACAGCCAGATCGGCCATTATTTTTGTTCCCTTAATGTTCGTCTGGATACTTTCTGTCGGGTTCTCCTCCATTAGAGGCACGTGCTTATAGGCAGCCGCGTGAAAAATAATCTCCGGATGATAGATAGACATCAATTGCTCCATTCTTTCCTCATTCCTTACATCGCCTATGAAAGTTGTAATTGTAGTTTTTGTTGGAATCGATTTGAGTCTCAGCATTAAATCATGCATTGGTGATTCAGCCTGATCAAGCATAATGATTAATTTCGGGTTGAATTTCAATGCCTGTCTTACAATTTCACTTCCGATAGAGCCGGCAGCGCCGGTTATCAACACTACTTTGTCTTTCAGAACTTTCGATATATTTTCCGTAGAAATATGAATTTGAGGACGCTCAAGCAAGTCTTCAATTTGTATCGATTTAATGTGTTTTACATTTGTGACTTCATCGCCAAGCACGCTCACGGGAGGAACTACCAAAACAGACAATCCGTTGTCGATAAAGATATCCAAATCTGATTTCGGATTGATCTCAGTCATTTTAAGAGGTGAAACTATAATTGCTTTTGCTTTTTTTGCAATTGTCTTGGTAACATTGTATTCATTTATCTCATACACCTTTACACCCATCAGTATTTTAGAAGTCGCCTCTTTGTCAGAATCAACAAACCCAACTAATCTGTATTTCATATTTTCGTTGGTTTTCAGCATTTTAGCAATAGCTATCCCGGATGTTTTTGTGCCATAAATCATGACCGGAACAAAATCCCTGGAACCGGTATTAATGAAATCAAAAGTATTTTTTACAATCAGCCGGATTATAAACAGAAAGAAAAAAGCAAAAACGCCATAAATGACTATTGTTCCGTAATTATAAACTCTGATATCGTAAATTAACTCTCCAAAATAATTAATCAAAAGGAAAACAAATACATTGAGAAATACGGCGAGAAGTAATTTAGCAGCATCTACAAACCCCGAATAGCGTAAAATTCCTGAATAGGTATGAAAAAGCCAGAAGAAAAAAATCTGAGTAATAGTAAAAACAAATAAGGGTAGTAAAAACGGAGAATCTACATTGATTACATTTTGTGCATCAAAATAAATTTGAGTCGCGATTATAGCTGAAACTACATATGAAAATAACGATGCAATAACATCAACCAGCAAGACAACCCAGCGAGGCAAATACTTAAGCGACACAAAATGCGCAAAAATATCTGACGAAAATAGAGATTTTATTATGTTTTTTTTCATACGGTTAAATATTATTCTTTACACTAAGGACGTTTGGAACACGCCATAAACCTTTCTCTATGGTTTAAGACTAATCTTAAATGGCTGTTTCATAATGTCTTGTATTGAAGCCGGGTTAAATGATTGGGATTAATCTCTCACAAATAATATTGTTGGAAAAAAGGAAGATGATAAGCCTCCCTATCCCTTTTCTTATAACATATTAGAATCTAATCCAACTGCATGTTGTGAAATACATTCTGAACATCTTCATCATCTTCAATCTTTTCAATCAGTTTATTCACTGCGGCTTTCTGCTCTTCAGTCAATGATTTGGTATCATTTGGGTAGCGCTCAAATTCAGCGCTATGGATTTCAAAATTATTCTCTTCAAGGTACTTTTGAATAGTAGAGTAGGAAGAAAAATCACCATAAACAATAATTTCATCCTCATCCTCTTCAATTTCATTTAATCCATAATCAATCAGTTCAAGCTCTAAATCTTCCATTGAGATTCCTTCTTTCTTTTCGATATGGAAAACACAGTTGTGGTCAAACATAAAAAGCACAGATCCGGAAGTGCCTAATGACCCGCCATGTTTGTTAAAATAGCTGCGAACATTCCCAACCGTACGTGTCGGATTATCGGTAGCCGTTTCTACTACGATAGCTATTCCATGGGGTCCGTACCCTTCGTAAACCATTTCTTTGTAGTCAGATTCATCTCTCGATGAAGCTTTTTTAATAGCACGCTCAACATTTTCTTTAGGCATATTTTCCTTTTTTGCCTGCTGAATCAACACCCGCAAACGAGGATTTGTGTCTGGATCTGACCCGCCATCACGTACAGCTATAGTGATTTGCTTGCCGAGTTTTGTGAAAACCCGGGCCATATTTCCCCAACGCTTCATTTTCGTAGCTTTCCGATATTCAAACGCTCTTCCCATATTTTTACAAAGTTATAATGTATTTTCTTATTATCGCTATTAAACTTGATTTATTTTAAATGTTTTTTGGAATGCAAAATTAGATAAAATGAGGATAAAAACCAATAAAAACAAAAGTTTTATCAACAATAGAGTTATCAACAATGTATATAATATTTATGATATTGAAATAAAAAAACGGTGTAATTCATTGTAAATTATAAAATTATTCGTATCTTTGCACTTGAAATAGAAGTATGTGAGGGGGACTAAAGTCCCCTTCCTTGTTATTTATCCCTAAAGGAATGATTGCAAAAGAGACTGTAATTCAAATTGTTGAAGCGTATCTGAAAGACACCGAACACTATTTGGTGGACTTAAAAGTAAGTACAAACAACCGGATTTCTGTTGAAATTGATCACTTTGACGGCGTGTCAATTGATTTTTGCTCCGACTTGTCAAGGTATATCGAATTAAACTTGGATAGAGAAATCGAAGATTATGAATTGGAAGTATCTTCCGCAGGCCTGACCGAACCATTCAAAGTACGAAAACAATACGAAAAAAACATTGGAAACGAGGTTGAAGTGGTGACTAAAGAGGGAAAAAAAATCATCGGAATCCTAAAAGAAATATCTGAAGAGGAAATTACAATAGAAGTTGAGAAAATGGTAAAACCCGAAGGAGCTAAAAGGAAAATTGCCGTAAAAGAAGATTCCAAAATCGCATTTAATAATATTAAAACAACAAAATACATTATCAGATTCAAATAGCTATGGCTAAAACAGAGCACATCAATTTAATTGATACTTTTTCGGAATTTAACGACCAGAAAAATATAGATAGAAGCACGCTTATCAGCGTAATGGAAGAATCTTTTCGAAACGTAATTGCAAAAAATTACGGAACCGATGAAAATTTTGACGTAATTATCAACCCGGATAAAGGCGACTTTGAGATTTACCGTAATCGTGTCATTGTGCCCGACGATGAATTGGAGAACGAGAACATGGAAATCAGCCTAAGCGAGGCAAGAAAAATAGATGAAGACTATGAAATCGGCGAAGAAGTTACTGATACAGTTGATTTTATGACTTTTGGGCGTCGGTCTATCTTGACATTGAGACAGACGCTGGCTTCTAAAATTTTAGAACTTCAGAAAGACAGTCTTTTTGTAAAATACAGTGAAAAAGTTGGTGATATAATAAGTGCTGAGCTCTATCAAATTTGGAAAAAAGAGATGCTGCTGATGGATGAAGATGGCAACGAGTTATATTTACCAAAATCAGAGCAAATCCCTACCGATTTTTATCGGAAAGGTGAAACTGTTCGTGCTGTTGTAGCTGTTGTAGAAAATAAAAATAACAATCCGAAGATTATACTTTCACGCACTTCACCTGTTTTTCTGGAAAGATTATTTGAGTTGGAAGTTCCTGAAATTCATGACGGACTGATTACCATCAAAAAAATTGCGCGTATTCCGGGCGAACGAGCTAAAGTTGCTGTTGAGTCTTATGATGAAAGAATAGATCCCGTAGGAGCTTGTGTCGGTGTGAAAGGCGCTCGAATTCATGGCATTGTACGCGAATTACGCAATGAAAACATTGATGTGATAAACTATACAAACAACACCAGTCTGTTTATTGCCCGCGCATTAAGCCCCGCAAAAATCTCTTCAATCCGACTGAATGAAGAAGATAAAAAGGCGGAAATTTACCTTAAACCTGAGGAAGTTTCACAGGCGATAGGTAAAGGCGGATTGAACATAAAACTCGCCAGTATGCTTACAGGCTATACACTGGATGTGTTCAGAGAAATAGATGAATCTGAAAATGAGGAAGATATCTACTTAGACGAATTTGCCGACGAAATCGACCAGTGGGTAATCGATGCACTGAAAGCAATCGGATGTGACACAGCGAAAAGCGTATTGGCTGTTCCGCGTGAAGATTTAATTCGCAGAACAGACTTTGAAGTTGAAACAATTGATGAAGTGTTATCTATTCTGAAAGCTGAATTTGAAGAAGAATAGGAAATATAATATGCAAATGTAATAATATGTCAAAATACTAATATTGAATTATTAGCAAAAAAACAATTAACTAACGTATTATCCTATTGTAACCAGCTAATAAAGATTTCTTGAAAATACAAAATCACAAAAAATCAAGAAGGTTATAATATATATACAAGAATCCCAGATTATTGGCGAGTCAGTAAATTGAGCAATTGGCAGATTATTTTATAAGCCATAAAAAACTATAAATTAAAATATGTCTATAAGATTAAGTAAAGCTTGTAAAGATTTAAACATTGGTATGTCCACTGCAGTGGATTTTCTCTCCAAAAAAGGGCATAAAATTGATATGAATCCCAATATCAAATTGTCGGATGAGGAGCACCTATTGCTTGCAAAGGAGTTCAACAAAGATATGGCAATCAAATTGGAGTCGGAGCGATTGAGCATGGAGAGGCTGACCAAAGAAAAAGCTGAAACAATTGCTATTGAAGGCTACCAAAAGAAGACTCCCGAGAAGAAGGATGAGGTAATCAAAGCAACTGTTTCGGGCGATTTACGTCCTCAAATCAAAGAGGTTGGACATATTGACTTGAGCAGTCCGAAAACTAAAAAAACTGCTGAAAAACCGGTAATTGAGAAACCTGAAAAGCTTAAAACTGAAGAAAAACCGGAAGTTGACAAACCCGAAGTTATCAAGACAGTTGAAGAACCGACAGCTGTTGAAAGTGTTGAAAAAGAGATTGTCGAAGATAAAAAAGAAGTGATAGAATCCCCGACAACAGAAACAGCACAAAAAGAAGCAGAAGAAGCTGCTCCTGAAAAAGCAGAAGAAAAGCAAGAAATTGTCTTAGAAAAAAAACCTAAGAAATCGGCTGTAGAAGAAAAAGAGAAAGAGAAAAAAGTTGCAAAAGTTAAACCGGAAGAAGAAGAGGAGGAAGAGGAGGAGGATTTATTTAGATTCGGGAATCATGAAATCACTGCAAAACCTGTGGTAGTTGGTACTATAGACTTAGACAGTATCAATCAAAGCACTCGCCCGAAGTCAAAAACAAAGGAACAAAAAAGAAAAGAACGAGAAGAAAGAAACAGGCAATTAGCAGAAAGCAAGAGTAAACGATCCGGTTCTGATGCCTCCGGAGAAAGCAAATCCTCAAGACGCAAACGAATCAACAAGCAAAAAGTTGACATTACTAAGGCCGAAAACTTTGATGGAAGCAAGAGAGGCAAAAGAGAACACTTCAAGAAGCCGATTAAGACTGTCGTAAGCGAGGAAGAGGTACAAAAACAAATTAAAGAAACTTTAGCACGTCTTTCAAGAGCCAGCAATAAGCGTGGCAGAGGCGCCAGATATCGTCAAGAGAAACGAGAACTTGCTCAAACCCGTATGGAAGAGCAGGCTGCACAAGAAAAGAGAGAAGAAAAGATCTTAAAATTAACTGAGTTTGTGACCGTTAGCGAACTTGCTACCATGATGGATGTATCAGTCAATCAGGTAATCGGAACTTGTATGTCAATCGGGGTGATGGTTTCTATCAACCAAAGATTGGACGCAGAAACTATAAACATTGTTGCAGATGAATTTGGATTTAAGACAGAATATGTGAGTCAGGAAGTAATCGAAGCATTAGAGGATGCCGAGATAGAAGATGATCCTGAAGATTTACTGCCCCGTTCACCAATCGTTACTGTAATGGGACACGTGGATCATGGAAAAACTTCTCTTTTGGACTACATCCGAAGTGCGAATGTGATTGCCGGCGAAGCCGGTGGAATTACACAGCACATTGGAGCATACAATGTTAAACTTGAAAACGGACAAAGAATAACTTTCCTTGACACTCCCGGTCACGAAGCCTTTACAGCTATGCGTGCGCGTGGAGCAAAAGTCACTGATATCGCCATTATCATTGTAGCTGCGGATGATGACGTGATGCCTCAAACAAAAGAAGCAATTAACCACGCTGTAGCAGCCGATGTTCCGATTGTTTTTGCCATTAATAAAATAGACAAACCAACTGCAAATCCTGATAAAATCAAGGAAGCTCTGGCAAATCTGAACTACTTGGTTGAGGATTGGGGTGGAAAATACCAATCACAGGATATTTCAGCAAAAAAAGGTATCGGCGTTAAAGAACTCCTTGAAAAAGTACTTCTCGAATCCGAGCTTCTTGAGCTGAAAGCCAATCCGAATCGAAATGCTATCGGTTCAATTATTGAATCTTCATTAGATAAAGGACGCGGATTTGTTTCAACTGTCTTGGTACAAAACGGAACTTTGCGTCAAGGAGACATTGTCCTTGCCGGTACAAGTCATGGACGTATAAAAGCCATGTTCAACGAGCGAAATCAGCGAATTGAAAGTGCAAAACCATCCGAGCCGGTTCTTATATTAGGGCTTAATGGCGCGCCACAAGCCGGGGACGTCCTTAACGTGGTAGAAACCGAACAAGAGGCAAAAGAAATTACCAACAAGCGGGAGCAACTTCAACGTGAACAAAGTATCCGTACGAAAAAACACTTTACGTTGGATGAACTCGGCAGACGTATAGCATTAGGTGATTTCCAAGAAATGAATATCATTGTGAAAGGTGATGTGGATGGATCAGTCGAAGCTCTTTCCGATGCTTTGCTTAAACTTTCGACAGAAAATATCCAAATTAATGTTATACACAAAGCTGTAGGAGCGATTTCAGATTCTGACATTCTGTTGGCTGCAGCTTCAAACGCACTTATACTTGGATTCCAGGTAAGACCGACAGTTTCTGCCCGGAGAATGGCTGAGAAAGAAGAGATAGACATACGACTATACTCGATTATCTATACCGCTATTGAAGAAATTAAATCGGCAATGGAAGGTATGCTTTCGCCGGAAATCAAAGAAGAGCTTACAGCAACTATTGAAGTTCAGGAAGTATTCAAAATCACTAAAGTAGGTACTGTGGCAGGTTGTATAGTTCGTGAAGGAAAAGTGAAAAGAAATAACAAGCTTCATCTAATACGTGATGGCATTGTAATTTACACAGGAGAAATCGATGCGTTGAAACGATACAAAGAAGATGTGAAAGAAGTCGGGACTAATTTTGAATGCGGTATCAGTATCAAAAATTACAACGACATAAAAGTGGGAGATATTATTGAATCCTTTGAAGAAGTTGAAGTGAAACAAACTCTCTAAAAAACTTTTTCAAATAAATATTAGAAAAATCTTTGCTAAAATATTGGCAGAGATTTTTTTATACCCTTGCCAGAACTGAATTAGATCCCGACAAGATACGTTTCTAAATTCAGCATCAGCCGTAAATTAACGTATTCTTGCTTTGCAATTTCATTTATATTTCAACCCAACTGCAATGTTTTGGCAAAATAGCGCGCACTCATTCTGATTAAAATCACTATTGACCGACTAAAAATTATCCTGCGGACAATTCCTTAGAATGACCAACCCCCGATGGGCATCGGGATATCCGGGGCTGAAAGGTCAAAAATAAGGCACACTTAATTGTTTAATTTACTAAACTTTCGCAAGCTTTATCTGATAGTCTCAAAAGGCTTGCTAACGAGTGACCTCGTCCGGCGAGCCAAAAAATCAGAGAGAACGGCGTTAAGAATCGTCCTTGTTTGAGCCTTTAAATAGGTTTCAAA
>JAAYIT010000322.1 GCA_012523295.1 Porphyromonadaceae bacterium
TCTTGCAAATTTTGCCCTTCACTTAGTGCATCCGTGGCTATTAGAATATCAATTGGTTGTTGAACTTTTGCATAGGTTTTAGGATGGTTTTGTGCCACCCAAGAAATCCATTCGTGGTATGCTTCTATTCCTTTTTTAGGTGTTTGAAAGTCCCATTCCTTCTCCATGTATAGTTTGGTATATGGAGCAAAACGTTCTAGAATGGGTTCAATTTTTTTGGTTTCTTCATCTGAATCACTGGTCTGCGAGCCGGAACCTGAAACCATAGCGAGTTTGTCAAAACCACGACTTTTTAGTTGGTCAAAAAGATATTGAGCAGTGTCACGATAAACGGTGAAGATGACCACTTTTGCGTTTCCATTGTTTTCACCAGTTGCCCTTTTCTTGTTGATTTCAGTAATCAGCGTTTGCAATTTATCGTCTGCTGAAATAAGATTTCCGGGCCGGATAGTTTCCTTGTCTATTTTGTTTTCAAACTTTTGGAGATTGATGAAAAGATTGTCGAGAGCATCCAAATCTTTCTTTAAATCCTTTTTGAAGTTCTCCAAGTTTCCTGATGCGTCAATATCAGAGAGATTAATCTTCCGTTTTTTACCTAAAGTGAGTTCTTCATAATCGTCCTGCAAATCATCATCATCAAAAAGGTTTTCATCCTTTTCATTTAGTTTGCTGTTGGCTTTGCCTTCCTGATAAGCTTTTATTTTGTCTAAAGCATTTTGGTGATGGTCTTTTATTTTTTCAACGGTGGAGTAGAAGGAATACCATGAAGATTCTAGTCGCTTAACCATCAAGATGTACATCATCTTCACCAAAAAGCGGTCTCTTTGTCTTTCGTCATGAAGTACGTCTTTTTCTTCTTCGTCTTCTTCTTCCAAATAAAAAGAAGGTTGGTAGCCCGAAAGCATCGGTGGGAAATGGTCAAACAATTCTTCGAAAGACTCAAAATTTCCTAACTGACTCGGTGTAACAAATAGATTTAAAGGTTTTGTCTTTACTGGAAAGGTTAGACCTGTCTGCTGCCCTTCAATCATTTTTCGTGTACGAGCAACAATTAATGAATCGGTAAGTGTAAAAAAGTTAGCTGGTAACTTTTTAATAAAATCACTTATTCTTGGGCTTGGTTCTTCCCGCCATTCATTGAATACCTTTTGGGCTGTTCGGAAAGTGTAATCCAAATTTCTGATGCCTAAGGTTTCTTCGTAACCACCAACATCACCCTGAACCATTAATTTGAATTGGTTTCGGATGTCATTTAGTGAATTGTTAATGGGTGTTGCTGAAAGCAACAATACTTTTACATCTTCATTTTCTTTTAGAATCTGCTCAAGTAAAAATTTATATCGGTTTGATTTATCATTTCTAAGGTTGTGGCTTTCGTCTATTACAATCAATTTTGGTTTATCGTTGGTAAAGTATTTGTCAGCACGGTCAACGTATTTTTCAACCCTGTCTTCGTGCATGTCTGTGTGAAAACGTAAGAAATAATCAAATTGATCTTTCTCAAAGCGTGAATCCTGATGTTTTAAATATCTTCTCCAGTTGTGTTCAAGCTTCTTAGGACAAAGCAATAAGACTTCACGTCCCTGAAGTTGAAAGAATTTAATAACTGCGAGAGCACTCCATGTTTTACCCAAACCAACTGCATCAGCCAAAATAGCCCCGTTATACTTTTGAAGCATTCGAATCAAACTCAGTACACCTTTTTTCTGAAACTCATAAAGGGTATTGTACACTACAGAATTTTCTAATCTTCCAATTTGCCTATTAAAATCAGGGTCGTTTTCCGTTTCTAAAAGTTGATTGCCGAATAATTCAAATAATACTTTGTAGTATAGTTCTCTCGGAGTGTATTTGATGAAAATCCGCTCAATTTCATTTATCAAATATTGTTTGAAATCTATTTTCGTTTTGGTTCCGTCAGGTGAAACCAAAGTTTTTTCTTTGTGTGCTTGCGGTCTTACCCACAAAGAATCAAACCAATCTACAAGTTCCTTATATTGGTTATTGTTCCCCGTTTCGGCAATGTTTAATTCAATATTATTCGTGTGCTTGAGTCCAATTCCTGCTTCTGTAAGGTTTGAACTGCCTGAAATAAAGTACTTATTTCTATCATCCTTTTTGTCAGGATTAAACAAGTAGCTTTTTGCATGGCAAAAATTTGGCTCTAACGTTTTTGCTACGACTTTGTCTTGTTTTAAAAAAGTAACAGCTTCTTTTGAAAGTGAACTTAGTTTTAGAGAAGCTTCAATGCTAATATTTTCATTTAGCAGGTCTAAAGGTCGTTGGTCTATTGAGTCAAAATTTACAATGTCACCAAGTACAAGCCTAAAGTTCGAAATTTTATCGTTTACATTTTTTGAAAGCCAAGCAAGAGCACCAATAGTAAAGTACCCGGTTACAATGTCCAGTTGTCCTTGTTCGGTGTAGGAGGCAATCCACTCGTGGACTTTTAAATTTTCATTTTCGTTATCTAATATCATTTGCTAGGCTTCTCTGTTTTAATTAATTCTTTCGGGTCGACTTCCAAAATCTTAGCAATCTCAAAAAGTACTTCAAGTCTTGGTTGCTGTCTGTTTTGCACATAGCCATTTACCATGTTGTAACTTTTTCCAAGTCTTTCAGCCAACCAAGTTTGCTTAATACCCTTTTCTTCCAGTATTTCTTTTATTCTGTTCATGTCGACATTAAGTCAGGCAGCTAAAATAGCTTTTATATTTTGAATATATCATTTTTCAAGATAAAAAGTGTTTGAAAAATTGTCGTGTTGTCTGTCGGTGCGTTGGCAAAAAATGGCTCTTTTGGTTTTTCAGCGTTGGGCTGTGTTTCGGCAAAAA
>JAAYIT010000399.1 GCA_012523295.1 Porphyromonadaceae bacterium
ATATTAGTGTTTCGCGGCGTCACGCGCAGTTCAAGCGCGAGCCGCAGGGTTACCGCGTAAGCGATCTTGGCAGCTTGAATGGCACGTACGTCAATCGCGATCGGATTGACACCGATGTTCTGCTCACTGGAGGAGATGAAGTGCGTTTCGGTAAATACCGACTCATTTACTTTGCTGGTTCGGTTGCCGGTGCGGGTCAAGCCCAATGAGTGCACCTGATCCCAAAGCGGCACGTTTAGGTATCGGGCAGGTCATCAACGAACTCAGCGAAGAGTTTCCTGATATCTCCTTAAGCCGAATTCGGTACTACAACGAGCAGGGTCTTATTGAACCGGAGCGGACCCAGTCGGGCTATCGCAAGTTCAGTTATGCCGACGTCGAGCGTTTGCGTTTCATCTTGCGAATGCAGAAGGACCGTTTCTGGCCCCTGAGCCATATCCGTCAAGCTCTAGACCAGATGGACAACGGCGAGGCTCCTGAGATGGAATTGCTGGCAACCTTGCGGGTTCCCCAGGTGGCCTTAGCTCCAGACGGGCTGCCCACTGCGCAGTCGATGGTCGAGGGAGCTGGCGCCACCCGTATGAGTCGCGAGGAGCTCCTGGATTCGGCGAGTATCGATGGAGAGCTTCTAGACCAGCTTGAGGAGTTTGAGTTGATTCGGCGGCGCCCCCAGCAGAAGTATTACGACGCGGATGCGCTCGTGGTGGCTTCTCTGGCCGGCGAATTGGCGAAGCAAGGAATTGAACCGCGCCACCTCCGTGGATTCCGCACTGCTGCAGATCGTGAGGTTGCCTTAATGGAACAGGCGGTCCCGCAGTCGACACGGCAGTCGGCTGAGGGTGCAGCACGAGTTTCTGAACTTGCCGCCCTCACTGTGCGACTGCACACAGTGTTGGTCCGGAGCGGGCTACGAGGCTGACGTATGCGGCTTATGGAGATACTCGGAGTTCGAGTGGAGACACCCTCCAATCAGCCGCTCGTCCTGCTTCGCGAAAGCGACGGCGGTCGGCTGGTGCCGATTTGGGTCGGTGCGATTGAAGCTTCAGCTATTGCTTTTGCACATCAGGGTACCGAAACTGTTCGGCCTTTAACGCACGAATTGATGGCTGCAATTATCTCGGAACTCGACGCTGAACTGGCTCAAGTCAATATCGTTCGAGTGGAAGATGGCGTGTTCTTTGCCGAATTGCATTTTTCGAGCGGTGTCGTGGTGGACGCGCGGCCATCGGATGCCATCGCATTAGCGTTGCGCAGCCGAGTTGATGTCTGGTGCGCAGAAAGCGTTCTTGACGAAGCGGGGTTTGAACCCGTGCCGGAGGAAGAAGACGAAGTCGCGCAATTCCGGGAGTTTTTGGACCATATCGAACCCGGAGATTTCGCATGAACAAAGACTCAAGTTCAACTTGAGGGTTTGCGACACGCCGAAACTTCGTGGTTAACGGCCAAAGTCTTACCCTCAGGCCAAACTTGAGACTATCCGAAACCACACGCTTGTGGTTTTCTAGAGTTATATCGACGACTTGCCCAACAGGAGGGCGCATCATGATTGAACCCCGTGATGAGACGGCAGAGGCATTAGCTCACGCTGGCGATCAAGGACTGCTTTTCAACGATGATGTGTCGCCGCTGCATGAAGATTCCGGGTTCCGTGGCCCCACGGCTTGTAGCGCTGCCGGCATCACGTACCGACAGCTTGATTACTGGGCGCGCACAGGTTTGGTTGAACCGTCGGTACGCACAGCAACCGGTTCGGGAACTGCGCGGCTTTATTCCTTTAAAGACGTTTTGCTCCTGAAGATCATTAAGCGACTTCTCGAAGCAGGCGTCTCGCTTCAGCAGATTCGCACGGCAGTCGATCATCTCCGCGAACGCGGTACCGACGATCTCACTCAGGTCACGCTGATGAGTGACGGAGCGAGTGTCTACGAATGCCGCTCGGCCTCCGAAGTTATTGACCTGCTTCAAGGTGGACAAGGCGTTTTCGGCATCGCTATCGGCGGTGTATGGAAGGAAATCGAAGGCACTTTGCTCGAACTTCCCAGTGAACGCGCAGAAGCTTTGCCAGTCGTCTCTGACGAGCTAGCTGCTCGTCGCGCACGTAAAGCTAACTGAGCTCAACCGAGACTGACGCCGTTCTCGACACCTTGACGATGTCTTCGGCGCGCCGTTCACGGAACTCGATCTTGGCGTTAGCCGCACGAATTCTGCTGATTCCTTATCTGGTTTCGCTCTTTCTCATTACGTGGCTCCCAGGAAGTGAAGCTGAACGCGTCACTGGAATCGTTGCCTACACAGCTCATGCCTTAGAGCGATGGTCGATTCCTTTCGCAGTCGGATACCCCGCTCTCGAGTTCACCGCCAATATCGTGCTTTTTCTCCCATTCGGCCTATTCCTGCGTCTCGCTTGGCCACAACTGACACTTCTCGTGGTTTCGCTCAGTTCTAGCGCGGTAAGTGTGCTCATCGAAACCGTGCAAGTCCTGCTACCGACGCGATACCCCACCGTGTCGGATGTCATCGCTAATACTTCCGGCGGAATTATTGGTTATGGGCTGGCTATAGGCGCTGTAGCTCTCGTGCGCCGTTATGCCGCGGTGAACCGATAACCCTGGGCTCGGTCGTTGAAAAGTTGTGGCTCGTGCCGTTTGGTGAATTTCGAGAAGTGAAACTCTTGAGGTAACTGCGGTCACTTGCACGGGCTTGGTAGGCTGACCATGCTGTCGACGATTACGGGAGAGTTCATTTCCGTCTCTGGACATGACGCCGAAGGGGCAATTCCTCCCCGGAACCTCTCAGGCACCAGGACTGTAGGCACGAGGCACCTCTGAAGCGGTCATAAGACCACGACAGAGGGGGAGGTGCGCATTGTCGTCCACTCCGGAAGCTGAATTTTCATG
>JAAYIT010000323.1 GCA_012523295.1 Porphyromonadaceae bacterium
GAAAGCGAAGAAGGTTTACGTAGGCTGGTACGCGATATTGTAAGAGAATTTCCTGATATTCAGGGATATGTTCTTTTAACGGAGGGGTTCTGGTACAAGAAATGGGGTGGCGGACATGGTGCAGGTAAGGAATATCTTCAAGACTGGGCGCAAAATTGGTCTTATGCAGTTGGTATTGTTGAAGAAGAATGCCACAAAATAAATCCGTCCATCGAGATACTCCCCTGGGAGTACAACATTGATTTTCGTCCTCAAAGCACAGAGATAAAACGCTACTTCATCCAGCAGCTTCCCGAAAACACCACTCCAATGCTTACCTGGGAAAACGGTAAAAGTTTCGAAATTGACGGAATGCAGGGATATCTTCGTGATTATTCCCTGAGTCAGATCGGGCCGGCAGAAGTTACCGATGCACAGATTGGCGAAGCAAGGAACCGGGGAATGAAAGTTTTCTCAAAGGTTGACACTTTTGCGAGCTGGCAGTATGGAACCATCCCTTATTTGCCCTGTCCATACCAATGGTACGACCGTTATGATGCTTTGGAGAAATATGGAGTGAACGGCACGTTGGAAAGTTGGAGTAGCGGATATAAACCGAATTTTATAAGCCATCTCCGTGCTTGGACCTGTTGGACTGATTATCCTTCCCGCGACGAACTTCTGAAGCAAACCGCATCTGCAATTTTTGGTAAACAACAGCAGTCACAAGTATTAAAAGCATGGGATTATTTTAGCCGGGCTATTCGTTTTGTCCCCGACACAGGCCCTAATATGGGAACTAACAATGCTATCGGAAATCCGCTCTTTTTCCAGATGCCACCGGCAAGAACCGGTACTTACAACTATTCTTGGGGAGATCCGTCATGGAGAGTACCATTTAATCCGTACTGGCCATTCACGGTTTCCCGCATGGTGTTTTTTCCTGATTTTTCCAACCAAACCAACAAAGCCGAACAGTATGCGAGAAGTGCTACGGGAATTGTAGCCGAAAAAGAAACTAAAATCCTGCCCGTTTTTCTAAAATACCTAAAAAAAGCAATAGATGAGATGGAACAAGGCTTGATTTTATACCGTTCTGCTGCTGTTAACAGCCCTGAAACAAAACGGAAGGAAGCAGTAAGAGAAGTAGTGGTGGCTGAACAACTACAACGAATGATGCAAAGCGATTACGCCATCCTTGAATTTGAAGATCTTCGTTTCCAATTGTCAAAAGAGAAAGACAGAAATACATTTGAAAAAATCCTTGACAGGATGGAAAACATTTTAAAAGATGAAATTGAACGGACAGAACTTTCGTTGCTGGCTGCCACCAGAGATTCACGCATGGGCTTTCAGTTCGAACAGGACTATGTCTATACTCCCTATTCTATAACTGAAAAACTAAAGGTTTTAACCGAAACGCTGAACAGTCAATTTCCGGACGCCAGAAAAAACGGATATTTTTAAAATAGTAAACAAATACATTAAAAGCATTTAAAATTATAATTATGAACACAACAACGATTCCACAAAGTGAATTTGAAGAGAGAATTAAAAAATTTCAGGCGAATATCAAGCAAGAAGGCCTGGATGCCTGTCTGGTGCATGCAACCGAGTCGGACATGGCGCATGTAAGGTATTTAAGCGAGTATTGGCCTACTTTTGAAACGGCTGCGGTTTTTGTTCCGGCAGAGGGAGAAGCAGTTTTACTTGTAGGTCCTGAAAGCGACCTGTACGCCTCTCACCGGAGTTTCTTTAAAAATATAGAAAAGCTGATACAATACAGGGAATCAGCAGAGCCGGATGCGCCGGGCATGTCTTTTATAACCTATAAAGATTTGGTAGCGAAATATGTACCGAAAGGCATTAAGAAATTAGGGATAGCTGGTTCAGCAATAACCTCTATGCCGGTGTATTTAGGCTTAAAAGAACAACTTCCCGGAGTTGAATTGATTAAAGCTGACATGACTCTATGGCCTTTAAGATTTGTAAAGAGCGAAAATGAGCTTAACGCTATGAGAAAAGCTTTTAAAATATCGGAACTTGCC
>JAAYIT010000324.1 GCA_012523295.1 Porphyromonadaceae bacterium
GATATAGTTGGCATTTTCGTAAATTTCGTTGTACTTAGTTGTTCTAATCAACATCATTCTAAATTTTTCAAGAATATAATTTTTCATTTCTCATTTTAATTCTTTAGTTATACATTTTTCTGTACCATGCGCAAAATGTTGTAAAATCTTTGGCAATCACATAAAGCCCGCCCGCCTTTTCGATAGCTTTCTGATAGGCTATTTGTGCTGGGCTTTGGCGGTCGGCCCCGATTTTTACCTCGATTTTTACGCTTCGCCCCTTGATTGTCGCTGATATATCAGCTGTGCCGTTCGTTGACGTGCCGGGTATGTAGGTAGCCCTGCCCCGGTGTTGAATTACCCGCCCGCTTGATGTTATTCGCTCAGCCTGCCCGCCACGAAGTTTGATAAATGCAATGATAGCCTTAGTTAGCCCGTTGGCTGTCTTGTCTGTGTGCGTTATGGGTGCCAAACACTCATCAGGTATGTTTGGGTATTTTAGGCGTTTCTGTTCGAGCAAAGCCCGCTCTAACTGCTTAATTAATTCAGGTTTTTTGTATCGCATGCCTCAACTCGATTTCGCGTTAAAAACTCTTCCACGTCTTCACGCCGAAAAAGCACGATTTTACCGTTCGGCTTAAAATGCGTTATTTTTTTCTTGCTCGTTAATTTGTAAATGGTGTTTTTAGAAAATCTGGTTATTTTTGCCAAATCTTCAACTGTCAAAAATTCTTTTTCCATAGTTGATAAATTTTAGTGATTAATAATAAAAAAAAAAGAGAGATTCAGAATTAACTGATCTCCCTTTGGGTGCCTTTCAGGCAAATATAAGGCGTTATTTTCTCTTTGTCAAGCTTTTTTTGAAATAGTTATTGACGGTTTTCTTTTATTGTCTTTAGTTGCCTGATTACTTTGCGATTAAGTTTATCGATTGGCGAAAAATCTTTTTTGATATAGCTTTCTGTTACTCTGTGAGCTGATGCGTGATTGAGCGCAAACGCCACATCTTCAGTGCTTGCCTTGCAGTCGTTTTGGGCTATCGTAGCCCACGAATGCCGAAATGTGTATGAAGTTACCGCAGGCACTTTTAAAGCCTTGCAAATCGAAGCTAAACCAATATTAACCGCCTTTGTGAAGTTATCACCTTCGCGGTATTGCTCACCAAAAATAAACAACTTTTCATTGCCCTTGTACTTTTCAAACAACGGTCGAATTTCAGGCACAACAAAAATTTCAAAATATGATTTGTCTTCGCGGGTGCTTTTCGTTTTATGTCGATTATACTTCAAATAGAAATCTTGGTAATTACTTTTTTCCAGCGTGTACAAATCAGCCACATTAATCCCTGCCAAATAAAAAATCATTTTCGCGATATCTTTTGCCAGCTCTTCCCTCCGGGAGAAGGTTTCTGCATTGAGTATTTTATTTATTATCTCAATGTCAACGCTTTTTTTCTGTGGTGTGGTCGCGGAAGGGATTTTTACTTTCAAAAATGGGTTGTTTTTTATTCTCATGTCACCCGTATCATAATCATTGAAATGTTTCAGCCCGGCATTGAAAACAGCCCTTATGCAGGTAGGATAATGCTGTTTTGCTCTGTTCGTGTGCCTTAAGGAATAAATCCAGTCTTCGATTAGTTTTGTTTTCAGGTCAATAAAATTTATATTCCGCCCGAAAAGTTTTTTTATATCACTCTCTTTAAAATAAAATTTTTTCAAACTGTTGAAAGCGTTTATATAATTTTCTGCTTGGTTATCCCTGCCGTCTTTGTACATCTCTTCGACAAACAAATCGAAGTAATCAGAAAAAGAAACATCAGCCGAATGACTGATTAACAGCTCTTTAACCTCTGTTACTGTCATTTCTGACGTATCAACATTTGCAAGTATGCCGTAATACGCATCAACAGTAGGCTGTATCAGCTTTAGAAGGTTGTAAGCTGTAACATTCAAACCGTCAACACTTTTAAAGTTTGCTTTATGTTTGGTTTTTATGTACGCCGTTTTTGAGTTGTGTGATATGCGAATATACACACTTGAATAACTCATACCTACGATTTTCTTTCTAATCACTACGCTTAAGACTGCCATTTAACTTGTAATTTGTTTGTAATTATTTTGTTTTTTCTTTTGTTTACCCCCGTTTGTATTGGTTTGTATTGCATTGTACAAAATTTGAGCTATAAACGAAAATCAATAAAAAAAGGCAGTTGAAAATTTATCTAACTGCCTGATTATCTTGTGTTTATTTTTGTGATCCGGGCGGGATTCGAACCCACGACCCACAGCTTAGAAGGCTGTTGCTCTATCCAGCTGAGCTACCGGACCTGTTTTCTTTCTCAAAAAGTGCTGCAAAAGTAAGCCATTTTTTGGAAATATGCAACACTTCAATTTAAAATAACCTCGAAGAATTATATTATTGGCAAAAAATGAGTAATTTTGCCATTTACTTATAAAAATGTTTTTCTCAGATGAAAGTTTTAAAATTTGGCGGATCATCAGTTGGTTCGATTGAAGGCTTATTGAATGTCAAAAAAATTGTTGAATCACAGTCAGATGCTGTGATAGTTGTTGTTTCGGCTCTTTCGGGGATTACAGATCAACTGTATGCCACTTCCAAATTGGCTGCACAGGGAGATGAGTCATATCTCGCTAATTATGAACTGATAATGACTCGCCACTACCAATTGATAGAGGAGGTAATTCCGAAAGAAAAAAAAGCACAAACTTACAATAAAATTCAAGATCCCTTCTCCGACTTATCTAAAATTCTGAGAGGTGTTTTTCTGATTAAAGACATTTCCACCCGGATTTCTGATACGATAGTGAGTTATGGTGAAGTGTTTTCGTCGATCATCGTAAGCAACCTGATAAAAAACGCTGTGCATTTCGATGCTCGAAATTTTATCAAAACCATCAACCAGTTCGACAAACACATTGTTGATTTTCCGGTAACAAATAAATTAGTAAAAGAAACATTTGCCAATGCTCCCAACATTTCTGTTTGCGCCGGATTTATTTCTACGGATGTAAACACAGAATTTCCTACCAACCTTGGCCGCGGCGGTTCGGACTACACCGCATCCATTATTGCTTCTGCATTAGATGCGACAAAACTCGAAATCTGGACGGATGTAAATGGCTTTATGACTGCCGATCCAAAAGTAATAAGCACCGCGTATGTAATTGAAAAATTGAGTTTTAGCGAGGCGATGGAGCTTTCTAATTTTGGGGCAAAAGTAATTTATCCGCCTACTATTTTTCCGGTTTACCATAAAAACATTCCTATCGAAATAAAAAACACGTTCAAACCAGACGTTTCGGGGACATACATTACCAGCGAAAAAACTCCAAATCAGAACGGCTCGAAAGCGATTAAAGGTATTTCATCGATTAACGACACATCGCTGATTACCATACAAGGACTTGGAATGGTGGGAGTTATCGGTGTAAATTACAGAATTTTCCGCGCTTTGGCTCAAAACGGTATCAGCGTTTTCCTTGTTTCGCAAGCGTCATCTGAAAACACGACTTCTATCGGGGTGAAAAACGCTGACAGCAAGCTTGCCGTGTTAGTACTTCAGGAGGAATTCAAAACAGAAATTCAACAAGGCGAGATCAATAAAATTGAATCTGAGGACGACTTAGTGACAATCGCGATTGTGGGTGACAACATGAAAAGAACTCCCGGAATCGCAGGTAAGCTTTTTGGCACGCTCGGTCGAAACGGAATCAATGTAATTGCCTGTGCACAAGGAGCTTCCGAAACAAACATTTCATTTGTAACCGATCGTTCGGTTCTTCGGAAAGCGCTCAACGTCATCCATGATTCCTTCTTCCTTTCAGAGTATAAAGTGTTGAATTTATTCTTAGTAGGAGTAGGGACAGTCGGGAGCCACCTTTTAGAGCAGATTAAAAATCAACGTCAGAAACTGATGGATCAAAATGGTCTAAAAATCAATGTTGTGGGTATAGCATCGAGTTCAAAGATTTTATTTTCTCGTTCGGGAATAAATCTTGAAAACTGCATATCAAAATTAAAATCCGAAGGTGAAAACGGCACTATCAAAACATTTTTAGATGAAATATTGAAAATGAATATTTACAACCCCGTTTTCATCGACTGTACCGCAAGTCGTGAAGTTTCTGAAATTTATCAAACTTTGCTCGAAAATAATATTTCGGTTGTTGCAGCCAATAAAATTGCGGCATCTTCAAAATACGGAATTTATGAAAAACTAAAAGAAACTTCTCGCCAACGAGGCGTTAAGTTCCTTTTTGAGACGAACGTGGGTGCAGGTTTACCGATTATAAACACAATGAATAACCTGACAAACAGTGGTGACCATATTCTGATGATGGAAGCAGTACTTTCCGGGACTTTGAACTTCATATTTAATACGATAAATGAAAACACTCCTCTCAGTAAAGCAATAAAAATGGCAAAAGAGGCGGGATTTTCAGAGCCGGATCCGCGAATCGATTTAAGCGGAAAAGATGTGATACGAAAATTAGTAATTCTTGCCCGTGAAGCAGGATATCAAGTGGAACAGGAAGATGTTGAGAAGAATTTATTCATTCCGGATAAATTTTTCGAAGGTAGTATTGATGATTTCTGGAAGAATATTCCGGAAATAGATGTTGAATTTGAGGAGAAGCGTAAAAAATTAGCAGATGAAGGAAAACAATGGCGATTCGTGGCAAAAATGGATGAAGGAAAATGCAGTGTCGGACTTCAGGCAGTTGATCATTTACACCCATTCTATGACTTGCAGGGAAGTAATAACATTGTGAAAATCAAGACAGAACGCTACAATGAATTCCCTATGATAATAAAAGGATACGGAGCCGGAGCCAGCGTGACTGCTGCAGGAGTTTTTGCAGATATTATCAGCATAGCGAATATTAGATAATTTCTAAAGTGCCGAATATCGGGCTATGAGAATTTTAAATAGTGAAATCTCACAGAAGAATTTGAAATGATTAAGTTATTTTCCAAGTATCCAAATTACGGTTTAACACTCCTCTTCGGGAGTTTGGGGTTGCTTATTGTCTTCTTTTTACCGGTTTCCTGCAAAAAACCGACAGCACAATATCCCTCCAACAAAACAATAATGGAGGACTCGGCAAGTATGCTACTTCGAGACTACAATAAAGAATTAATTCAAAAGGAAGACAGCGTTATTCTCAATTTGATTCTCAGACAAACTGTCAACTTTAAGAAAAACGAATCGGGACTCTGGTACTACATTCAGAAACAAACTGATAACGAGCCTGTTACAAACGACTCAACAGTAACTGTTAATTACAAAATTTACGAAATTAACGGTAAACTTTTAACCCAAGAAGAAAACAAAACGATCCATTTTGGCAAGAAAGAAGTGATACCCGGTATTGAAGAAGGATTAAAATTATTGAAAAAAGGAGAATTCGCTCGGTTTATAGTTCCATCGTATTTGGCTTTTGGAGCTCAAGGCACAGATGTAATTCCACCTTTTACTCCCATTATTTTGCTGTTGGAAGTGAACTGACATGTTTGCTTCAAATCAGTATTTCAGAAATTTAACTTTTATAATTAGCAACAAAATCGGATATTTGCAGTTTATTTTAAAGAAATAATTCACTATTTTACATACAAAAATGAAACGAACATCAAACCTGTTTTTCATCCTATCCTTAATAATCCTGTTTGTCTCTTGCAGCAATAAAGAGAGCTTCTCCGACTTACAAAAAAAAGAAGAAAAAACCATCGAGCAATACATTGCAATGAACAATATAAAGGTAGTAAAAACAATTCCGGAAAGCTGGACTGCAAACACTTACTTTCTTTCTCCCTCGGGATTATATATTCACATCAGCGAAGTAGGTGATCCGACTATTTCTACCACTTTGATTTCCAGAGCTAAAGTTACTATCAGAACTTTAGAGTATGAATTGAACGCTGAAAAAACTGTGATATCTGACAAAATGGATGATAACAGCTATCCCGGAGGAATCAGGCTTACCAATGGAGATCCCACTTCTAACACGCTAATTGGACAAGGTATCTATGAAGCAGTCGCGATTATGAAGAACAAAGATTCCAAAGCTTCAATCGTAGTACCATCTACATTAAACACCAAAACTTACAGCAATAATTTAACTCCCAGAGGATACGATATCGTAATCACCGCGATTGAGTAAAAACGACCAACCCAATGCCCTTTCTCCATTAAGAAATAAAGGTGCTGTCGCAAGCAAAAAATTAATGGATTCTAAAAGCTCAAAACTACATAAAGAAACCTTGTTGTCCGATAAAAATCTCACTATTTAATTTAACTTGCTGTTATTTAGACTAATAATTGGGTTTAGCTCCGTCATCTGACGGACTTGCGTTTAGATAGGATTATAGTGCTGCAAATATTAAGCGACACTGACGCTTAAACAGCCACAGCGTGGCTAAATATTATATTTTTTTATCGGACAATTGAAATAAAGAATGTGTAATTTGACTGATTATTAAAGTTAACTGCTCAAAAAATCTTTTTTCTAAGTTTTCAATTCGAACAATTCATTTTAAATTTGTAAAACTCGTATAAACAATGTCTTTAATCAAATCAATTTCAGGTATCAGAGGTACTATCGGCGGTAAATCCGGTGAAGGTTTAAGTCCGCTTGATGTAGTAAAATTCACCTCCGCATACGCAACTTTTATTCTTTCTTCTAAACGTGTAGATTCAAAAACCATTGTCGTTGGTCGAGATGCGCGCATTTCGGGTGAAATGGTGAATAAATTAGTTATCGGGACATTACTTGGCATGGGAATGGACGTAGTGGACATAGGTCTTGCTACTACCCCAACTACCGAATTAGGCGTAACTATGGAGAAAGCAGCCGGAGGAATTATCCTCACTGCCAGTCATAACCCAAAACAATGGAATGCACTGAAATTATTGAATGAAAAAGGTGAATTTCTGAACGCGAAAGAAGGAGAAACTATTCTAAAAATAGCTAAAAATGAGGATTTTACTTTCGCCGATATTGACAATTTAGGAACACTCGTTACGAAAGAAAATTTCACTCAAAAACACATTGAAAGTGTATTAGCACTTGACTTAGTTGATGTTGAATCCATCAAGGCAGCCAACTTCAAAGTAGCTATCGATTGTGTAAATTCGGTTGGAGGGATTGCAATTCCTGCACTTTTAGAAGCTTTAGGAGTAAAAACAGTCGAAAAGCTTTATTGCGAACCAAACGGACATTTTCCACATAATCCCGAACCACTTCCCGAACATTTAACCGAAATTTCCAACGTGATGAAATCGGGTAAATTCGACGTCGGGTTTGTAGTAGATCCGGATGTGGACCGACTGGCTATTATTTCCGAAGATGGAAGCATGTTTGGTGAAGAATATACATTGGTTGCAGTTGCGGATTACGTATTGAAGCATACACCGGGAAATACGGTTTCAAATCTGAGTTCTACTCGCGCTTTGAGAGATGTTACCCGCGATCATAATTGCGATTATAACGCGGCGGCAGTTGGCGAAGTAAATGTAGTCGCGAAAATGAAAGAAACCAATGCTGTTATCGGAGGCGAAGGAAATGGTGGAATTATCTATCCCGCAAGTCATTACGGACGTGACGCATTGGTTGGGATAGCACTGTTTTTGACCCATCTGGCAAAGGAGAAAAAGACAGTTTCCGAGCTTCGGAAAACCTATCCAAACTATTTTATGAGTAAAAATAAAATTGAGCTTACTCCAAATATAGACGTGGATGGTGTTTTGGCAGTTATAAAAGGTAGTTATAAGCAATATGAAATCAACGATATAGATGGTGTAAAGATTGATTTTCCGCAAGGCTGGGTTCATTTACGCAAGTCAAATACAGAGCCAATTATCCGCATTTACTCCGAAGCAGGCACTCCGGAACAAGCAGATAATTTCGCGAAAGCGATAATGGAGGAAATAAGAAGAATTGCAAACATTGCTTAGTAACTAAACAATATGATTATCCGCAATCATTCCTTTTTTTTGCAATTTTGAACTGTTCCACCGCAACCATCCCTATATTCGGGATTGTTGCCTATATTCGTCGTTAGACAACGGGACAAACCGACTTGAAGCGGTTAGTCCCAATCTAAAAAAAACATTATTTAAGATTAGGAACAAAAACGGATAATCATACTAAACAATCATTTTTTACAACCTAACTGAATTTTGAAATCAGTTAGGTTTTTTATTTTTCTAAATTAGTTTAATCCCGATAAAAGAAAATCGTTTTCCAACTTTACTTCGCACTTGAGAATCGTTTACTACTCGTTCAGAGAAAACAAAACCGCCTAACCTTTTCGTCTTATCCAACTTTTATTTCAAACTTTTGTTTTAACTTTGCAACTTACCAAATTAGAAATTAGAAATTAGAAATTGGAATTTTGCGAAACAAGTTCTTTTTTAACTAATTAACAAATTTACTATTCAATCAAATAATGAATACAATCGGCAAACTTTTTACTTTTACATCTTTTGGAGAGTCACACGGCAAAGGCGTTGGAGGAGTTGTGGATGGCTGTCCCGCGGGGATCGAAATTGATACTGAATTTATCCAAAAGGAGCTTACAAGACGTCGTCCGGGGCAATCCATCATATCTACACCTCGGTCAGAAGAGGATAAAATTGAATTCCTTTCCGGTATTTTCGAGGGAAAATCGACCGGTCATCCAATCGCGTTTGTTATCTGGAATAAAAACCAGGAGAGTAAGGATTACGACCACTTAAAAGATGTTTTTCGCCCTTCACACGCCGATTATACTTACCAGCAAAAATACGGAATTCGTGATCATCGCGGTGGCGGACGAAGCTCTGCACGTGCTACGGCTGCGTGGGTTGCAGCAGGAGCAATTGCCAAATTAGCGCTGATCCAAACAGGCGTAGATATTAAAGCATACACTTCGCAAGTGGGACATATTGCCGTAAATAAAACGTATGAGGAGCTGGATTTGACTCAGATTGAGAGCAATATTATCCGTTGTCCGGACGCTGAAACAGCAGAAAAAATGATTGAATATATCGACAAACTTCGAATCGAAGGGAATTCAATCGGAGGAATTATCACATGTGTTGTAAAAGGAGTTCCGGTTGGTTGGGGTGAACCTCTATTTGATAAACTTCAAGCCCGATTAGCTGCAGCCATGCTCACAATCAATGCCACACATGGATTTGATTACGGTCGGGGATTTGAAGGAGTACATTTGACAGGTGCCGAAATGAATGATTCATTCACTAAAGTGGGCGAAAAAGTAACAACTAAGACTAATAATTCAGGAGGAATTCAAGGCGGTATCAGCAACGGACAGGATATTTATTTTCGTGTCCTTTTCAAACCGGTTGCCACAATCAGCATAAAGCAAGAAACCCTTGACAAAGAGCTGAATAAGATTAATTTAGAAGCACGCGGAAGACATGATCCCTGCGTACTTCCACGCGCAGTCCCAATTGTGGAAGCTATGGCCGCTATCACTTTGCTGGATTTATATTTAATGCGAATCAGGGGTTAAAAAATTAAAAATTAACAAATTTAAACAATATTGTTTGTAAGTTTCCGTTAAGGAACATAAACCGATTAATTCACCACAATTATTCAAATTTATGTTCCCAACGGATA
>JAAYIT010000325.1 GCA_012523295.1 Porphyromonadaceae bacterium
AACAGCGTATATAATTAAGTGCGGTTTCGGTGCTGATAATCAACATTATCACCCGCATCAACCTCGTTGCTTTTCGACAGGAAAGCAGCCCGCAATCCGCCCCTAATCATATACGCGGAACGTTAGCATGCATACTAAGAACGATACTACAAACCAAAAGGATAGACTAAAAAAGTGAAAGTGTCGATAAAACATCAGCAAGAATCTAATGAATTTGTTAAACAATTTGTATAGACTGACTTTTGAAGCATTGTTAAACTTAAAATTAGAAAAATGAAAAAGTCAGTTATCGTTTACATTCACATCTTTTTTTGGATAGCATTATTAGTTACTTATTTTATTACTCCAACTATAATAAATCATTTATCACCGCAAGAGTTTGGTGTAATTTCAATTTATGTGACATTATCACAACCTGTGTTCTTTTATATTGGCTATCTGCTTGTAATGAAATTTAGGTGGAATAGGAAGAACTACTGGTTGTACACAATTATTGGAATAGTATTTTCCTATCTGATTTTGTATTTTATTTCAAAGAAGGCTTTTGTTTTTGGACTTGCACCTTTGTCATCTATTTTTCTATGGACTACAATTGGAAGTTTATTTCGATTCTTTATTGATTGGTTTAAGAAAAAGAATGAAGTGTTGGTTTTAGAAAGAGAAAACATATCAAGTAACTTAGCTTTATTAAAAAATCAAATTAATCCTCATTTCCTTTTTAATACATTACATAATATCGACACTTTAATACATGACGACCAGGATAAAGCTTCAAAATCATTAGTTAAGTTATCGGATATTATGCGTTATATGCTAAATGATTCAAAGCCAGATTTTGTTGAATTGCAAAACGAAATTGAGTATTTAGAAAACTATTTCTCTTTGGAAAGTTTGAGACTGAAAAATGAAAAATTCTTCAATTACTCTATAAATGGTAGTTCTAATGGATTTAAAATTGCCCCTATGATTTTAATTCCCTTTGTTGAGAATGCATTTAAACATGCTGTTGACTCAAATATTGAGAATGGTATAACCATTAAAGTCGTAATAGTGCATAATAAGTTATTTTTCAATTGTGAAAATCAATGCGATATTTCCGAGACGGAAAAAGATAAAACTCATGGTATTGGATTAAAGACAGTACAAAAACGATTAGATTTGATTTATAAGAACAAACATAAATTGACAATTAATTCAGAGAATTCAATGTTTAAAGTTAATTTGGAATTAGAACTAAATGAAAATTAATTGCATTGCCATAGAAGATGAGCCTCTAGCCTTAAAAAAGATTAAGGAGTATATTGAGCAAGTTGATTACCTTAATTTATTAGAGGGTTTTAACAATGCAGTTGATGCAATTGGATTTCTGAAGAAAAACTCTGTTGATTTGATATTTCTTGACATTCGGATGAAAAAACTATCTGGAATACAGTTTCTGGAATCATTGCAATTTAAACCAAAAGTAATAATTACTTCTGCATATGATGAATACGCTCTAAAAGGATATGAATTAGATGTCGCCGACTATTTATTAAAACCGTTCACATTTGAACGGTTTTTGAAGTCTGTAGATAAAGTTTATAATCAATTAAATACATCTCAGAGCGAAAATTCTAATGACTATATCTTTGTGAAAACAGAATATCGTATCGAGAGAATTGAAATTAGGGATATTTTATATGTTCAAGGAATGAAAGACTATTTGCAGATTCATACAACAGATAGGAAAATTATGACATTGCAAACTTTCAAGAATTTATTGAGAATATTACCACAGATTGATTTTCAAAGAATTCATAATTCTTATATCGTATCAATTTCAAAGATTGAGAATATTGAAAGAAACAGAATCCGAATTGGAAAAGATTTGATACCGATTTCAGATAGTTATAAAGAAAAATTTTTTGGAATACTAAAAGAGAGAAAAATATTGATATAAACTGATAATGAATAAAGTACGCATGCTAACAAGCGGTATAAAACATTGAGGGGGTAAGTGGTTGTGCGAGCGTTCTGCCCCGCATCAAAGTTTGTTGTCGGGTGATAATGACGTGCTCCGCAATCCCCAACGATTTCATACCGCCGACCGTTATCGCTCAGTGTAAAAAGCCAACCGCACAAACAGCACATTTGGTTTTTGCCGACACGAAAGCCAACGCTAAAAAAAACCAAAAGAGCTGTTTTTTGCCAACGCTCGAAAGAAACAGAGAATGAATTGAATAATTAAAAACGAACTAATAAATAAATGATAACAAAACAAGCATTAGGAAGTACACTTTTTGGGATGGCGGACATCCTGCGTGACAAAGTAGAAGATTACAAAGCCTACATACTTTCACTACTATTTTTTAAACGACTTTCAGACAATTACGAGTGGGAAACCGAAAACGAAATCAAAGAATTTATAAAACGAGAAGGTAGACAACCGACTGAACGGGAGTTGGAAATCATTATGCGTGAAAAACACGACTTTAAAATTCCAGAAGGTTGTTTTTGGAAAGATGTGCGTGATGCTTCGCCTGACAAGAAAAATGAAAAACTCAACAAAGCCGTAAACGAAATTGCTGATGCCAATGTGGACAGAAACGGCAAAGCCGTTCTCAAAGGCGTTATCAATACCGTGCGTTGGAATGAACCTGCACCTGACGGCTCGGGAAGTAAAAAGCTAAGTCCACAGGTGTTGACGGCTTTGGTGAGCTACTTGGATGCCGTGGATTTGAGCAACAAAAACGCTTCGGTTGATGTATTGGGTGATGCGTATGAATATTTGATTAAGCGTTTTGCAGACGAAAACAAAGGTGGAACTACCGCAGGACAATTCTATACACCGCAGGAAGTAGTGGACATTATCGTGCGTTACCTGAAACCACAAAAAGGAAATACGGTGTATGACCCCACTTGCGGCTCGGGTGGTTTCTTGATTAATGCCGCCAAATACTGCAAAGCCAATTACAACAACGCCAAAGCCATTCGCATTTTTGGGCAGGAAGATGTTTGGAACACTTGGGCGATTGCCAATATCAATATGATTTTGCACGGCTTGGATGCCCGTATTGAAAAGGGTGATACCATTCTCGACCCAAAATTTACCGAAGAAGATGACGAATTGGCAATTAGGCAATTCGATTTGTGTATGGCTAATTTCCCGTTCTCGCAAGAAAATTGGACCAAAACAGGCTCACCTAAAAAAGACAGCAAAGGCAAAACCATAAACAAAAAAGACGGCTCACCGCAATTGGAATATCCCAAAGAAGGCTACTCTGACCCGTATGAGCGTTTGGTCTATGGCACACCGCCCTATTCCAACGGAGATTTTGCCTTTTTGCAGCACATTATTGCTTCCATAAAAGATGACGGCAAAGCAGGTGTGGTTTGTCCGCAAGGGGTTTTGTTTCGTGGACAACCCGAAAAAACCGAAGAAGAAGATGGACAAAACCGCAAGGCAGATGACGAGTACCTAATCCGTAGAGGATTTTTGCAAGGTAAGATTGACCACAATGGCGAGTTTACCGAAATGCACAATATCATTGATGCCATAGTGGTATTGCCCGGCAATTTGTTTTATGGCACTACCATTCCGGGTGCTATTCTCTTTATCAACAAAAACAAAC
>JAAYIT010000326.1 GCA_012523295.1 Porphyromonadaceae bacterium
CTTTCATACCTCCCAAATTCACATTTCAAAAGGAGGTTGCCATAATCTTAAGTAAGATTTCCATTCTTATTTTTTAATAAAAACAAGAACGGGAGTACTAACACAATGGAAATTATTAGTAGTGTACCCCAAGGAAACTTCCTTTCGTTAAATCGAGCATTCATTTCTTCTGCAAGAAGTTTTCGAACATGTTCTGCTTTTAAATTAAGATACTCTTCAGTTCCTGATAAAGGCCATTCATTACCTTCATATTGATAATCAAAATATCTCCCTTGAATTCCCTCAAACCGATAATCATGAAAGAGTAGCATACGGGGAGAAACCGGGAGCTTGGGAGGTTCAATACTCTGTTGCGTTTTTTCTGCGCTTTCGATTGAGACTGAATACCAGGAGGTGACTTGGGGTTCGCCATTTATCGGATCTAACAGTAGATGACGCTCCATCTTGGCTTTAGAAACAAAAGGGAACCCTTCGAGTACCTCTGAGGTCGTGTATAAGTAAACATCATAACCATTTTCCTCTTTCCTGGCTATAGGCACGATGTAAGCATCGCCCAAGGGGGTCTTTCTTAAGCTGTCAATCCATTCCTCCTCGAATCCCCGTTCACGTAGATAATCACCTGTTTTCAGTGTGTGGTTAGGAGATCGAAAAGTAAAACTGAGGAGGCGTTCATACTCGGATTGATCATAGACAGCGTTAGGCGCCGTACACTCATACCAGTTTAGGCTTTCTAACTCCAAGTCTGAAAAGACAAGCCCTGGAGGGTATTCCTCTACCACTTGATTAAGCGCTTTTTTATTCCCGTTGAGAACTATCCATGCTACTTGAAGGTATTGAGAGGCTTTAAATGGATATGGAGTTGGGTACATTCGAACAAAATACACGGGGATATTGCCTTTACCATCAACCATAGAACCGTCCCCATTGGGATTAAAGAAAAAGCTATCCTTTGTATCACTGTATGCTTCCAGAATGTTTGTTTCATTTTGGAATAATTGCATCGAATATTTCCACTGCACATCCAGCAGTCCAGTGAATGTATACTCGTTAAAATTATCAAAAGGTATTTTTACCGTTAGTGATACCTTTCCTTTTACAAGCATTTTCGCATTGGTTGAAACAGATGTACTTATTTTGTTATCCGCGACCTTATTTGTCTCAGCAGAGATGTTACATACTGAAACGAAAGCTATAACAATAAAGGACGCTATTCTTAGACCTGATAGAAACATTTTCATTTTATTCTGACTCCGTGAAGAGAACACCATATACCCCACACGTCACAATTACAATGATAAAAATAGTCCGAGTCGATCTAAATGTCAATGGATATTTTTAAAAAAAATTTTCCTGCGCATTGCCTCAGAAATATGCGCACCAAAAAGGGAAAGAACCACGGATGAACACCGATGAACACGGATAAGTGAAGTGGTTTCAGAAGTGATGGGGGACATATGCTGAAATGTTTGCTGTTTTGCCCTGAGTTTTGCGTTTTTTTTCGTACTGCCCCTTGAACCACCCAAACCAAAACATCCGTGTCTATCCGTGGTTAAAAACGCATTGCCTCAAAAACAGGCGCACCAAAAAGGGAAAGAGGGAGTGTGAGAAAATGGTGGTTGCCTCAAAAAGGACGAAAGAACACAAGTAAGATAGATAGAAATTTTTTATCCTATCATAACATGGTTATAATCAGATTGTTGTGTATCTTTTCGAGGTCTGAAATTAAAATTTTTCTCAGAATTTGTTTGCAATAATTTCCAGATTTGATAACATTTTTTTAGGGTTATCAGGAGTTTTTTTGTAAAAACGTTGACTAGGAAAATTGCGCAAGTGCGCCTTCTTTGCGTCCGGGAGTTTGGAAGGATTTGAAAGTGTAGAAGTGACATGAATGACGTGGAACTTATGAGCAATAAAGCCGAAAAAATGGTTGAAGGTAAGAGTATCAATTCCCAGCAAAGGCGTGGATGGTTCTTGGGAATTGCGGGTATTCTGCTTCTGTTTTGCGTGCAACCGTTGCTCTCGGCCAAGACGCTTTTGGAGCAGTATCTTAATTGTGATGGATTCGAAGAGTTTGCTTTTTATTTGGAGTATCCGGGACAGACAGACCAATTTCCCAGCACATATTGGTGTGGAACTTATCAGAATGAAAATTTTCTGCTGATCAGATCCGGTGAACCTATAGCATCCCTACCGTACAGCTTGTCTTCGGAAGTGCCTCTCTTTGCAAGCACACACTTCGATCGCGCCTGGTGGATCATAGACACAAGTTCATCGGCTTATGGACGAAAAGTATGGGAAGATCAAGGAAATCCAGAAGAAGAAAATAATAACGTTAAAATACAGTGTATACA
>JAAYIT010000036.1 GCA_012523295.1 Porphyromonadaceae bacterium
CCTGTTTTCCGCACTATTTTTGCAACACCCATCTATGTTGTAGATAATCAGGTGCATATGAAATTATTTTTGTAATTTTGGGTGTTGCAAAATTGTATTATGTTTATTCGCGAGTTAAAAAATCGCTCTGGGAGTACTAGTATTCAGGTAATTAGCAAGGCCCGGGGTCGATACAAAGTGATAAAAACAATAGGTTGTGCCACTGAGCGCCACGAGATAGATCGGTTAAAATTGAAAGCAAGACAGGTGATGGAAGAGTTGAAAAATCAACCGTCACTTTTCGCTTCTGCCGATGATCAATTGGTCGAACAGGCATTTTCTTCGCTCAGCAATTCACATATTCAGGCCGTTGGTCCCGAGCTTATATTCGGTAAGATTTATGACTACATTGGCTTTGGAGTAATCCGGGAGCCACTTTTCAGACATTTGGTGATCGCTCGTCTGGCCTTCCCGTTGAGCAAATTAAAAACAGCGGAATACCTTTATCGCTACCAGGGAACTCTGATAAACATCGATAAAATTTATCGTTTCCTGGATAGGCTGAACCATCGACTAAAAGAGCGGGTTGAACAAATAGCTTTCGCACACACCAAACGCATACTGAAAGATGACCTAAGTGTGGTGTTTTACGATATGACCACGCTTTATTTCGAGGCAAGCGATGAGTACGATTTACGAAAAACAGAGTTCAGCAAAGACGGTAAGCACAGCAATCCGCAGATAGTTATAGGTTTGTTGGTAGGATTAAGTGGCTATCCTATCGGATATGACGTTTTTGAAGGCAATACCTACGAGGGACATACACTGATTCCATTCTTGCAGAAAATGCAAGAGAAGTTTGACATTGACAAGCCCATCGTTATTGCAGATTCGGGTTTGCTCTCCAACGATAACCTTAAAGCCTTGGAAGATGAGGGGTATGAGTATATTATAGGAGCAAGATTAAAAAATGAGAGTAAGACAGTTCAGCAGCAAATTATTGAACATAAATACCAAGACGGAGATTTCTACTGCATGGACAAAGAGGTTACAGTAGAAAGACAGAAAAGACAAAGACGATTGATTGTTCATTATTCCGACAAAAGAGCTCGCAAAGATGCTCATAATCGTAAAAGAGGTTTGGAGCGATTAGAGAAACGATTGAACTCGGGACGGCTGACCAAATCAAACATCAACAACAGGGGCTACAATAAATACCTTGAGATGACAGGCGAGGTAACTATCAGTATAGACTATCAAAAATACGAATCTGACAGTGTTTGGGATGGACTAAAGGGATATATTACCAACAGTAAACTTTCCGGTGAAATGATTTTGGAGAACTATGCACAATTGTGGCATATCGAAAAAGCGTTTCGTATATCCAAGACTGACTTACGCATACGTCCTATATATCACAGATTAAAGCATCGCATAGAAGCACATATCTGTATCGCTTTCACCGCATACTTAGTTTATAAAGAACTGGAAAGGGTGTTGCAAGAGTCTAAATCAAGCATATCGCCACAAAAGGCAAATCAGATAACTCACAATATGTATCAAATCACATACAGTCTGCCAGACTCAAAATACACCAAAACCATATTACTGAAAATGGATGAACAACAGGAGGAGTTATTTAAAATTATTGAAGAAAATTTTTAGGGTGTTGCAATGCGGAAAACAGGAAAAGCAGAGACGCCGCGTTTCTGCTTTTTTTGTTTTGTTTTCCGAGGCGCTCAAAGGTATTCTATTTCAACATGTTTGAAAAACTTGTCGGTCAGGATTTTTGAAATCCGTTTTACTACAAATTTC
>JAAYIT010000327.1 GCA_012523295.1 Porphyromonadaceae bacterium
GCCTCCCGATATCCCCGGCTGGTCAGCGCTGGAGGCCGGCGTTTTTTGTTAGTCTCTTTGAGCCGTCACAAAAAACCTTGCCGGCCCCTGCGCGCTTCGGGCGCCGTGTCTATATATCGGCTTCGGGCAGGCCGCTTCCGGGCTTGCGCTTGAGCACGCACTATCACTTCGTTCTGCTATCTGCCTTTCAGTATTTTAGAATTCCGCCTCCCTACGTTCAAGCTTAATTTCTGCTGGATTAAAAGTTTAAAGTGAACTTAAGCAGACGAGAACAACAAACAGGATAAATTAACGTTTTCTACAATTGAAGATTTATTTAATACCATCAAATATGAAAATTTTCTTCTTTCCATTTTTTGTACTTTTTTCTTTTATTTCATGTACTTCCCTGGTTGAAGATCAGTTTCCTGATACAAAAAGAATTCCGGTACTTAATGGCTGTCTGGAGCAAGCTGAAACGGTAAAGGTACATCTAAGTTTTTCTGCTAAATTATCCGACTCTGTTCCCCCTCCCGTGGAAAACGCGCAGGTTATTGTTGAAAGTACGGGTAATTCGCCCGATACCTTGATTTACACCAAAGATGGCTGGTATGCCGGCTCACAGATTGTACAGGCAGGCTTTACGTACAGATGTAGTGTAACTATTGCCGGTTATCCACTGTTGACAGCTCAAACCACTGTGCCTGAGTCTTCTGAAATAGATTCTGTGATTTTTACTGATTTAGTCGGGAGATCTGAGGAAGGTGAAAAAATATCCGCAATTGAGTTCAATATAAACAATAGCATTTCCAAAAAACAATTTTGGCATGTGCGGCTGATATCCGAAGGATTAAAAACCTGGTACGACAAAGAAAGTGATCAATTTGTTCATAATTATGCTGAAGAAAATGAGGCTATTTACATGCTGGCAGGACAGGATTCAATCTTGCTCAACGAAGCAAATCCATTAAGCCTGTTTTCGAACAAATTAATGAAAAGCAGCAGCTATAAAGTGAAATTTTATATAAACGAGGGCTATACACGCTTCGATAGCGATGAAAGCTATTTTATAGAATTACGTTCTGTTGATGAAGAGTATTATAAGTATTTGAAACAATACTATATATATGAATCTGCGACATATACCGAAATTGGAAAAACACCGCAGAAATATCCTTTGTATTCAAATGTCACCAATGGTCTTGGTGTATTTTACAGCTTTTCTGCATCAAGAAAAGAACTTGAAACGACTAATCATTAGCCTTAATTCCTTTGGTGCATTTACTGTATCCCATAAATCAAATGAAGAAAAGAACCGTTTTTCTCTCTCTTTTATTCTTGATTAATATAAATGCTTTGGCAATACAAATTTCGGGCTTTGTTCGTGATGGATTGTCGGGCGAAGTTCTGATTAGTGCAACTGTTTGGGTGAAAGATCAAAATATCGGTACAACTACAGATAATCGAGGGTATTTCAACCTTTTGGTGGAATATCCTTGTACTTTGTCGTTTTCTTATACAGGATTTGTGACTCAACATCTCAACATAATGCAAGAGAAAGACAGTATTGTTACTATAAAAATGGAGTCGGGCGTAACTCTCAATGAAATAACCCTGACAGCTCCCCACGAAAAAATTTATGAAAAGACCCGACTTTCGGCCCAGGAATTATCCCGGATCCCCACCTTAGGTGCTAAACCTGATGTAATCAAAGCATTGCAATTACTTCCCGGAGTGCAGACACATTCCGAAGGCATGAGCCTGATGATGGTTCGTGGTGGAGAACCCGGTCAAAATTTGTATTTGTTGGACAATGTCCCTTTGATTTATGTTAATCATTTAGGAGGATTATTATCGGTTTTTAATCCTGATATGATTAATTCTGTAGATTTTTACAAAGGCAATTTTCCTGCCCGGCAAGGAGGTAAATTATCATCCATTGTAGATATTACGCAGCGCGAAGGAGATATCTCAAAACATCAGGGCTCGTTTAGTTTAGGATTAACAGATGCTTCGTTTTGTTTTGAAGGTCCATTGTTTAACAAAAAACTGAGCTATATAATTACTGCACGTAAAACCTTGACAGATCCATTGCTAGCCGGTTTTAGTACATTGTCTGACGGAAATTATGCTGTCGTATCTTACGGGTTTCACGATATTAATGCCAAACTCTGTTATAGACCTGATGAAAGAAATATTTTAAGTCTGAATTTGTATCAAGGTGACGATTATCTGAATTATTGGACCAAGCCCTGGAAAATGAATGAAGACGAAAAGAGTCATATAAATCAACTCTGGGGAAACTGGTTAATTTCAGGAAGATGGAATCGGGTGTTTAATTCTAAATTATATGTTGAAAGCATACTTTCATACAGTCGTTACAGGAATAAATCCGCTCAGAAATACAGTTATCAAGAACAAGAAATAAATAGATTCATCGGGATAGTAAAC
>JAAYIT010000328.1 GCA_012523295.1 Porphyromonadaceae bacterium
AATTCGCACAAATCACGTTTTACCAAATTCCCGGTATTGTTTTATATTTTAAAATAAACTACTTTTGCATTATTCACCATTTAAATTCACTGTTATGAAAAAGTTACTATTCCTTATCCTCGCCGTAGCCCTTGTAGGGTGCAAGGGGAACGAACCGAAAGAGCCGTTTAAAATCGACCCGCTCGCAACCGTGAACATCAAGCCGGAAAAAGGCGCATGGAAATTACCTGCTATGCGTGTAATCTCTGAAAATCCGCAACATCTATCAGCACTTGAAATTGTCAAACAAACTACAGTTATGCAATACTATAACCCGAACATCGGAGTTGGAGCAGGTAAAATAGAGCGAATGTTTGACAAACTTCAACGTGATACTATTTCCGAAACACCTGCTTTGAAAATGTGGGCTACCGATATTATTAATGATAAGGGTGAATATGTCCCTGAATTTATCGAAGCTCACGATATTATTTTTATTCATTTTCACGAAATGACACCTACAACGGCACGTGATACAATCGGTTATATTCCCAATTCAACAATCCGCTCCGCACAATCTGCTGTAAAATCAGCATATGATAATAACGACCCCGAAGAGGTATTGCGGCTTTTCAATGAAGCGTTTACATTCAGACCAATTACGGGAGCAGAATATAAGGCACTCAAAGAAGCAGGTAATCAGTAATTAAAAGGCGGTACTCTTACCGCTTTTTTAATACGGTGTCCTAACAAGGGTAAAATCAAACGTTCCGGCACAAACGACTTGAATGCTCGTGTTTGTTCGATTTTGAAAATACCATGTCGAACTTCCGTTCATTGCAACTTGGATTGTGTATTTGTCATCACCTATATCGTGATTAATAGTTACTGTACTTCCAGCACGTGAGCAACCAGTTACTTTTCCCCAAGTTCTGCTTACGCCACCGCTATTAGTAACTGTTCCACCCCCTAATCCTCCCGGAATATCCGTATCCCCTTTTACTCTTAAACCCTCCGAGCTTGAATAGTGCATGTATTTTGTCGAATCCCAAAACGAGTAAAATCCGTTATTTCCAATTTTCGTTTGAAAATTATATCCGTTCGCATAGATTGTCGAAGTTATCTCTCCTAACAATGTTGCACTATTGTAGTAATTCTGACCGATATAGAAAATACCTGTTGTAACCACATGGATAGTGAAATTGCCTTTAGGCAGATTCACGGTAAACATTGTCTGTGGCAAATTCCCTGTGCCCGATTGGCTGAATACTCTATTCCCTGAACTGTCTTGGATATAGACTTCGTATCCTTTATCTATGGCATTAGCGTCCGGTGTCGCTGACGTTCTGAACTTCACTTGACTATCGAGCGACAGATTTAATGTTCCGGAATAAGCGTGTGCGTGAGCATTTAATACGTTATTTGACTGAGTAGTCGAAGCTGAAACTGTTATTGGAGTAAGAAGCGAAGAGAGTGTTTCTATCGGGTCTTCAGTAAAGGACATTGAAGCAGATTTCAATGTGTGTGAAAATATATTCAACCCGCCAATCTTCCCTGCTTGAGCAATAATCTTACCTACGATTTCTAAAAGTGAGCCGTCCGCATTCCATTTGATATTGCCATTTGCCAAATAGCCACTTCCATCATGTCTTAAATCAACATTTTTCGTTTCATTCGGCATCCCGAAGTTTTCCACTCCTGTTGCAATAGCTGTAGGATTATCTGTCAACCCACTCATGTAGCTTCTTACAATTCCGCCATCTCTTGCACCAAGTATAGTTGCAAGTGTCAAGCCACCTCTAATAAGTCCATCTTGCTGGATAGCTCTTTCTAAGTAACCGTTTTTGAAAGCAGACGCTTTATTCCCACGTTCAAGCTGAATGTTTGTAATTCTAAATACTCCCGCATCTTGTATATAAAACACGAAATTACTGTGTTGTGTAGGTTTGAATGTAATCTTATAAAGCGTCCATGTGCTTGTCAACGCAACAGCTTTACCGAGTGCTTCATGCCCGTATGTCAAGATATTGTTTCCTGATACAGACATTGCGTAAAACGAAAGCGTATATTCTTTATTTAACTCAATTTGATTTTCTGCATCAGCGAAATTCTGCCAAATACCATTTAAATTGGTTGTCGTTATTTCTGCACCAGATATTGCATCTTTTGGGAGGTTTGTAGTCCCAATAGGAGCGTAGGATGGTGAACTTGTAATATCACCAAAGCCCCAATCATGCATCCCATTCAGGAAATTACCGTTTCGGATAAGGTTAACCCCGCCAATCTCCAAGTCATTCACCGCTTCCCATTCACTCGAACAGACAGGAACCGTCCAGCTGTACGAAGTCGGGTTGTTATACGTTATCCGCGTACACGTCCATATATATTTCCCACTTTCCCACGTTGGAGGTGTAGTGCTCCAGCCTACAGGAGGCGAAGACGTGTTCCCGGCAGGTGCGGTTATGTCGCCCGCCAGTTTACTTTCTGACAGCAGGTAGTACTCCGTCACAGCCGTTATTCCCTTGCCCGTTGCGCCTATTTTAGGTGTAATGTTGGCTGGTGTAGAATAAGTTGGATTACCAATAGAATAGGTTGTTTTAGTCCTCGTCCAAAGTCTTTGGTTTGTAGCTCCCGTGTAATCGCTTGAGTCAGTTTTCCAGAGTGATGAAGTTTGAATTGGTGGCGTAGAGCTTGTGTTTACAGCATACTCAACATCAACGTTTGATATAGCGCGCCCATCAGCACCTTTTACTTTATTCCAAGTATAATCGGCTACATTGTTGCTGTCTGCTTGAATGAAGTCAGTGTATATTCCTATCCATTCTCCAACAGTTTCACCATTATTAGCTGTAAATGTAGCTCCACCATCGTTAGAGTATTTAATGTGCATATAGGAAGTTCTGCCGTCTTCTCCATCTTCACCCGGCAATCCGTCAGTTCCCTGTATTTTGCTCCATTTATAGTTTGTGATTGATGTAGGTGCTGAAGGCGTTGAAGTTACTCCTACACCAATATATATTTTTCCTAATGGGTTTTCATCAAAATTAGTTCCGTCAGCATTATTTGAGTAGCGTATATGTACGTACTGTGATGTACCGTCTTGCCCCGGCTCACCGTCGAAATAATCTGTTCCTTTAATTGGCGTATAGCCGGGTTCTCCATCTTGCCCTACAATACGAATTGCGTCGCCCCACACTCCGTTTAAGCCTATTTTCCTACGCATGTAAATATCGCCCGACTGATAAGGATAGTGCCAGCCTGATGTTCCGTTTACAGAGTATTCTTCATAAGTCTGTGTATTTTGGATATTTTGTTCAGTCAGGTCAACCCATTCGTCAATCGTTTGTCCGCCTGATGTAAACGTAGTTGAGCCATGTATTTTATTGCCTTTTGAACTGAAAACAGTTAGTTCTTTTCCCTCTAAACTGAATGAGTTGATACCGCCGTATTGCTTGTCTGATGGTGCATCATGTCCGACTGTGGAAATAATCCTTGCTGCCTGACGTTCTGTATCAGTTCTATTTCCAAGCTGAAAAATATGGTCACCGGCAGACGGTATGTCCGAACCAGTATCAGCATCTGTTTTTGACAACTCTATCCAATCATCACCAATAGCAGTAACCAATCGCCAAAAGTATTTTTGTTTACTCCCGTAAAAAATGTTGCATCTTGCTTGGTCATCAACCTTGAATAAATTTACTACTTCATTATCTCCTTTGTCAAAATAACACCTGTAACTGTCCGCTTCCTCTTCTACGGAATTGCAAATCATATTTGCGGCAGAAACAATCAATTCACCACCAATATGCTCTGCTCTTTTAACCAATACCTCATTAAAGTCCGCCCTTTTGCGAACTTTCAAAAAATCCACTTCAGCATGTGAACTGCCATCCTGCATCTTGAATGCTCCACCTCCGCCAAGAACTCCGGAAGTATAATTTCCTACCTCAAGCCCTTGAATGAATTGGATTAATCCGGCTGCTACATCATTGGTTTCTTTTGAAATGGCACGGTTACGGATTTCAAACAGCGTACGTAACGAGGAGAAAATATTGCGGTCAGACGGCGTTCGGCTGTCATATTGCTGTAGTATATCAACTAACTTCTCAACAGCGTTGTAAGCATCATTCCCAATTGATGAAGCAAGGGATGATATTTGATTTTCAATCTTTTTCTCCCACTTTTCGTCCAGGTAATTTGAAACAGTGCAACTGATTGCACCGGAATAGAGATTTTTGTCAAGCGTTGTAATCCGGATTAATTTAGATAGATTTTTCTGCGGAATGTTGATAGTTACCAAATCACCAACTTTCAGTTCCTGCTTATCTCGCATAAACCGATGATCCACGCTCAAATCAAATTTTACCCTTTTGCGTGAGTAAAATTCTAAATAATTTTGTGCTTTTGCTCGCAACCGCGCCTGTGAAGCTGTAACGTAGCTTTCAGGCATAAACAATCCGGTAAAGTTAAAACTATCATTAACTTTTGCCTTTTTGCTCGCATTCGGTATTTGCGGCTTCACTCCATTTTCATCAGGTAATGCAAATTCATCGTCCTGTTTTATGAGAGTGATTTTTTTCAGTGAGTAATCCCATTGAAATTTGAATGAAACACCCATCAAATCACCGGTCAAGAAATTGATACGAGCATTATCACCAACTGCAACAGCTTCTACATCAAAATCAATCTGCGGACAGGTCAATACTACATTATCAACCCCGGACACCGTCGCAACTTTGCCTAAAAAATGCGGAAATTCTTCCTCGAACGTTACTTTTTTCTCAACTACTTTGGAATGCTCCGAAAAGTTTTCAAGGTATTTTTCAGGCAAAATCAAATGTCCTTCTCCGTCAGCATATTCATTAGGTACATTCTTATTTCCACCACGCGGGTAAATACGCGTTACCGTGTCGCCTTTGTCAACATTCCGTTGCGTAATGCTGTACAATCCTTTTCCGGCTCCTTGCTCAAATGTAAATCCGGTTGTATTCTCAATTCTATCTGCAAAATTGATTTGTTTGTTGTTTACATAGTATTCTGCGTTGAACTCATTCGCAAGTAGATTCAGCACCTCTCTACAACTCAAATCAGCAAAAACAATATTCCGAAATTCTGTGTCAACTACACTTCCTACGGTCCAACCGGTATCCACGCCAAGCGGATTATCTGTTGTCTTATTCACACACCAAACAAGCAGTTCCACAAAGTCAAGCAATTTGCCTGTAAGTATGAAATTCGACAATCCGGAAACACGATGTACAAATAGTTTATCAAGAAGTGTGTAAATCGGATGTTCAAAGATCAATTCATAATTGTATTGCACATCAGAAACCTTTGTAAATTCTGCATCGCGATTCAGTGTATAATTTACTCCATTATGCTTGATATAATCACCCTCTTTTACATCCAAAACGTCATCAACTACTACGGAAATCTGAAATTCATCAATCCCCATAATAGCTGTTTTGTGCATTGCTCCTTTGTCAGAGACTAAGCAAACTCCCGTTTCTACACCGTTTATTTCTCTATATATCAATATCATTTATCAATTGCTTGTTTGTTAAAAAAACAAATGCCAGCTAAAAAGCGAGCATTCGGCAAAAGACCAAAATCCATCAAAACAACATAATTATTAATATGGCTACAATCGCCGAGATGCCCGTTGATTTTTTATGATGAAAAATGTTCAAATCTGTCACTAACTGAACTATTTACAGTTGTTTCCACCCTTGCGGATATAGGGTCTATTACTGATTTCTTAATTGTTTTGTCGTAAATTTCCTTGCCTACACCCGCAATAATCGCTAAAGCTAATCCTAAAATTGGATTGATAAATCCGAATATTAGGCTTATAATGAAGCCCGCTACTAAATGATAAATTTTGTCTATACCTTTCACTTGTTTATTGTTTTAAAGTTCTTCAATGTATTTCTCAACCTCCACCTTCACGTCTTCGGGTAGCTTGTCAAGCAATGTATCATCCTGCTTTGCTCGTTCAGCTAATCTTTGCAAATATATTTCTTCCATAATTATACTTCTGTTAATATTCTCGTTAATACTCCGTCTGTTACCACATCTTCAATCTTGTAAGCCTTTCCCGTTACAGTGTCAATTTTTACCACGTTGCTGTCATAGAACGTTGCTGTGATGTTTCCGTTGGTGCTTTCCTTATCAAAAGCATAGGTAAACAGTACCAAATCACCATCTGCCAAATCAGGATGAGTGAAACTCAATCCATCACTTGCAACCACCGCACTCGCTACATTGAGATAGGTATCAATTCCATTTTCGTACTTGATTATTTCCTCTATGGTAGCAATCGGGTAATCGGTTAACAGGATGTCCATCTTCGTTTCGTACACTCCTGCATCTGCAATAATAGGCTCGTGATAGACTGTACCGTTTTCTGCTGAATTGAGTACACCTCCGTAACTGATAGGGATGATTTCGGGGGTAGCGAGGGTGTATAAGATTGTTCCGTCTGAAAGTTCTGTGAATGTATTTGCTATTGCCTCAGCTCCTGTAATTTCCTTTACCGAAAAATTGTCTAATGCCGAATTGGCTATGGAAGTATCTCTTGCATAAAATTGAATCCCTATAGCCGTAGCTGAAGCCTTTCGATATAAAATATATCTCCCAGGATTCCTTACAGCATTAATGTCTCCACCAAATAGAATGCCGCTGCCCGTTGTTAACAATCCGCATTCCAGCGCCCCTCCAATAATATCAAAAGATATTCTATACCATTTGTTTGCTACAAATGAAGTAGCCGTATTTGTGTTTAAATGGGCTGTTACTTCTGAACCGTCATATGTCGCTACGCCTCCGGCTATGGTAAACCCACCTGTAGGATTGCTCCAGCCTGTATCTGTGTCGAATCCACCGTTTGGAACCATCTCATCCCCCAACGTCCCAACCCCCACTCTCTTAACCAACTCATACCCGTTTGCACCCTTTCTGATTTCATCTTTTACCATGTTGTTGGAGCGCAGTTCTGGGGCGTTGAGATAGAGATGAGTAGGATTAAGCCCGTTCTTCCCCACACTCCTCACCCTGCCTGTCGGCTCGAAACATTTCACGCCCTCGAAGTAGTCAGCGAACATAAGGTCGCACTGCTCTTTTGTAGGCTCATTACCTGCTCCGAAAGTGGCGGTGAGGTTGATAATCATTACATCGGAAAACTCACTAATTGTATCTGTTCCTACTTGCGGCCCGTACATATATAGAAGCTTTTGTATTTCGGTTACTTCGCTATATGTAGATACTCTTGATGATTCTGACGCTCTAACAAATTCGTGGGTAGGGTTTAAAGTTGTAATTCTTCCAGTTGCAGCTCCGTCTGTGCCACTAATTGTCTGATATAATCTTTTTCCATAATATTTATTACCATTAATAATATCTATTTTAATACCTGTGTTATGTGCGAATCCGGTAACGATAATAAGTTTTCCACCTGTCACCAAGTTCTCAGCAGTCAACCCCTCCATCTTCACTCTCATTCCCCCGTTCGCTGCGTTTTTAGGCAATGAAAGAGGTGATACCCCTGACACGCTGACTTGTGCTGATTGATTCAAATTTGCAGTTGAAAGAACGTTTTCGATGTCTTTTATTTTTGCTCCCTGAACAGCATCCAAAAGACTCACTTCGCCCGCTAATTGAGCGATTTCATCCGTTACAGCTTTTTGACTCATTACATCCGTTTCGCTCGTTCCTGTTGTTTGCTTAACTGATGATTTGTCCACTTTCAAAGCCACATCGCCCGCTAATTGAGCTAATTTGGAGTCATCAGTTATCTTGTCCCATTTAGTAGCATCTGTGGGGTTTGCCGTATTATTATTTACTTTACTAACGTAGCTATTACCCTCGTGAGTAACATGGTCAAACCTGTCGTAAGTGCCTTCTATCCAAACTCCTTTAGGGAACCATGATATCTTTCCTAAATTAAATTCTTTTGTTGCCATATTTATTAAGTTATTACAGTTGCTATTAATTCGTTATTATCATTTATATGGAATGAAATATCAGGCGTAATGCCATCTGCCCCCGTTAGCCTTTGCAATTGTTCAGGCGTAAAATCTTCAAACTCAAAAGCTTTTCCCATTAATCCAAGCGCGACATCAGCCACTGTCGCTAAATAAGTAATATCATCTGCCTGTTTTGTTCTTGCCACTATTGTGAATGCATCTACATCTACAGCACTTTTTTGATTACCGTCCGCGTAGCTTGCATTCTCATGCACATAGTGTAATTCAAGCCCGTAAGCACCTCTGACCGGGAGCATTTCCGGAGTAAATTCAACACGTACTTTGTTTAAGTCGTAAATCTCATATTCAGTCAAAGGTTCTTTTTTATTCTCATACAGCAAGTAGAGGCGTATTTCCGTTGCGGCAGTCAAATCTTCAGGTACACCGGCACGCTCCACAGACATGACATGAACAAAGTCATTGCCCTCTCTAATTCTCTTTACCATATCAGTATGTTATTATTAAAATTGTTTCACCAAGCTCATTAACTGATGCCGTTGCATCTTTAATTTCAATCACACCAAGTTTCATTTTTTTACTTACACCCTCCGATACCACATGAGCCAATGCATTTGGATCATACGTGGTTTGCTGTGTTGCAATTTCTGATACTTTAATTTTTTGTATTACAGACATATTTTTTAATTTATTTCTATGAAATAATCATTTTCCGTTGCTATTAATAATTCATTTTCGTTAGCAAGTAGTCTGATATATTCTTTCAATGAAACCAAAACTGCTTTCACGCTAAATTCAACAATATTTACCCCAACAACATCAGCTCTCATTCCATCTTTAAAATATATATCAAACTCATAATTTTTCGTTTTCAGCTTTCGCAATCCCGGACCGATTAGCAATGCCTGAAACTGCCTCATGTTCGAATATAATTCTTGCATCGTATCTGCTTTCATAAAGCAGTGCAAGTCAATTTCACGCGTAGACCTATAATTAGTTCTTGTATAAAATTCTGTTGTACTAACTTCAATCCGCTTTCCGCCGTTGTGCATTCGAGTTGCTTTACTGATATATACTCCAAAATCTTTTTGCAAATCAAAATCATCAATTCTCCAATCACCGGAATTTGAAGGAGTTTTTGTCAATGAAGGAAGCGTGAAATCATTCTGCCAAAACTTCACCACCACTTTTGAAAATTCCCCAACTCTTTCAACTGCAATTTCCTCACGACAAACGACATCAAATCCATCGAAATCAACACCAAAATTCGTTGAAGCAAAACACGCTTGAATAAAAGCACTTACTTTATCATGTCTCATGGCGGTGTGTAATGTAAGCAACCGTCCATCATGCCGTATATCCTCCACACTCACAAACGGCTCAATGGAAGTACCCCAAATGTGTTCCGTTTTGCCAATGCGTTTAGGCATATCAAACAGTCCATCTAATGCAATTCTACCGCGACCAAGCGTTGCAACTGCTCCGTAATACCCTATCGGAATGCCATCTATTTCATAATTTAATTTCATAATTAATTCGTGAAATTCGTATTATTTACTCCAATTCATAAGTAAATCTGTTTTTCTTTATTATTTTAGTTGCACCCAAGCAATCCGCATTCCCATATAAGCTTACAACTACCTTTGCATCTCCGGTAACATCCGCCCGCACTTCCACATCGTCCAGCGCATCAACTACCACAAAAGCGTTATCACTTGCCTTGATATGTAAGAAGGTCTTATGTTTCGCATAAATTCGCGCAACTGTAAAACCGGTATATTCCGCTTCAATATCACATCTGCCAAGCAAAACAACCGTATTTGGATTTTTAAGTCTCCATTTTTTATCCACATAAATTCCCATTCTTTCCGCATCGTTTCCAAATCTTTTGATATATTCATTGCTCGGAAAATTGTGCGCCAAACAGAAATCTATCCTGTCATAATAACACTTAATCAGTTCCTCAATTGATTTACTTTCTTTCAATTGCAACAATCCGGGATTGCAACCTTTCATCTTTTTTGCTTGTCTTACCAATTCTCTCTTATCCATATAAATTCGTTTAATTCGTTTCAATTCGTGCAATTCGAACTAACCACGACTATTATTATTTTTAGTGTTGTTTTTTATTTCGTCCAGTTTATCATTCATTTCTGAAAGCTCATCAATCAGTCCATCTGTATTGTCTGCCGTATCCCTTGTATTTCTGTCAATCGAATGCAAACTATTCAAAATCTCATTCACTTCTTTCTCAAATCCGTTTATTGGATTTCTTTCAAAATACTCTTTAATTGCCCGGATATCCATTGCCGTTATATTCCAAAGCCCAACCAACTGCGAAGCTGTACCTTCAGTCATCTCTTTTTTCAGTTCGCCAGTTACTCCTGATTGGTCTCCGTCCAAATACGGCTCAAGTGCTGTGCGGTACTTTTCAGCGTTTTTATTCATCGCCTCAACGAGCGAATCAATGTGTTTTTGTTCCGCATCGTCTATCCGACTATCGTTCTTTAACGCATTGTGAATTGCATCATAAACGTCCTGCGCATCTTTGCTTATATCTTTTTTCAACGCTTGCATCAGTCCACCCTTTATGATGTTCTTGATAGCTTTTGCACTGTTTTCAGCCGCTTTCTCACCCCCTGCCCATGCATCAGCATACGCCTGTGCAAATTGGTCGATAGCGCTCATTATGTCCGTTCCTACAATAGCTTCTTTGGCAGCTTCCTTATTGTCTCTGATTGAGTTTCTTAACCTATCTTGCTCTTCCCGCATTTGTTTCAAGGCTTCAGGATCTGAATTTTTCTTCTTTTCTTCCTCTGCGATCATCGCATCCAGATCTTTTATTTGCTGTTCAGCAAGCCTGTTCTGCTCTTCAACAATTTTCGCTTTATCAGTACTGAATGCTTTCTCCCTTGCATATCCCAGCTCCTCATATTTCTTTTTAGATTTCTCAATACTTTCAGCTAACTTCTCAATCCGCTTTTGACGTTCTGTGTCGGAAATCCCATTGATAGATGTTATCACATTGGCAATCCCTTTAACTGCATCGGTTATACCACCTACGATATCTCCGCTTGCTATTTTGGCAATTCCCTGCCCGGCTGTTGCAACTCCTCCCAGTAAGTTTGTTACATTATCCAATTGCCTTGTATCGCCCCCGAATGATTCAGCAACTTTGGAAATATCTCCGCCTATACTGTCAATCATTCCTTTTGCTTTGCCAAATGCATCGGCAATCCCGGCAGCTGCTTCTTGCGCTTCTACCTTGAATCTTTTTACTTCCTCGGTAGCTTTCTTTATATCTTCATTGCTCGCACCAATTGCCTTCCAATTCGTAAGCTTACGTTCTGCATCAGCCTGATCTTCTTTGGCTTTCTTCCATGCATGAAAACCCGAAATAATTTGATTAATCGGGTTTTTCATTCCATCTCGCACCTGCTCCAATGAACGAATGAAATTATTTGCGTCAATCGGATCAAGCTTAATTTCACCGGAATTGATTTTTTCTTTGATTGACTTTATCAGATTGTCAATCTCTTTATCTGTAAGTGATGCGGTGTCTGCAAAAAGTTTAATCCAATCTTCACTTTGTACCAAGGCATGTGCATTCAGCTCATTAACCTCATCGTTGAATTGTTTTTTTGCCTGTTTGAGCGCTTCCATCCGCTCTGTTTCGGTAAGAGATTTGCTGTTTTCAATTTCAGAAATTCTTTCATTCCAGTATTTTGTCAGTTCTGATTCCTGCTGTTTGAAACTTTCCAATCCTTCAAGCATACGCTTGCGGTGTTCTTCGGTTTCAGCAGCATTTAGTTTGTCGTTAACTTCTATGTGCTGCTCGTCAGTCATGCCGCCTTTTTCATATAGTTCTTTTGCCAACCTACGCTCTTCTTCATACCGTTCCTTTATTGCCTTTTTCTTGCGCTCCTCTTCCGAAAGAAAAACATCACCTAAATCCTTGTAAATGCTTTCAAGCTCTTTTCTGAATTCATTTTCAATATCCGCATCACGTTTTTCTTTTGCTTTCCCGGCTATTTCTTTTCTGTCTGAATAAATTTTCATTTCCTCTTCCGGCATGGATGCATCTTGCTCTTTGTACTTTTTCAAGCGTTCAGCGTGTTCTTTATCAAGCCTTGCAATCTCCTCTTTCCACTCCTGTTCACTTAATTTCAGTCGCTTATCCTTACCGTCTTTCATAATTGCCAATCGTTCAGCTTCGAGCTTTAATTGAGCTTCTTTTATACCGATAGATAAATCTTCGGGCAAATTTGAACTGTTATTCTTGTTTCTTCCACTTACATCAAAAGATGAAATCATTTTATCTGCGTGCTTAATTTTTGCAACTGTTTCATTCCATTCTTTTGAACCTTTCTCGGTTGTTTTCATTGCGTTAAGTCTGTCTTGATTGAATTTCTTAACAGCCTCCCAATGAGCTTTAGATCCAAGCGTTATATTATTGGCTGATTGAATGCCCGCTTCCATCATTTTCTCTCCTGCTTTGGCGGTGTGAGAAATATTCATTTGAATGTATGTGTTTGCCTCATCTTCTGCTTTTTTAGCTTCATTCAATAATTTTGTTTTTGCCTTATTCTCAACTTCATAAGTAATCCCGGTTCCTTCAGCAGAATCTAACCTCGTTTTTGTGTCTTTCATTTGATTGGCTTGTCCGATTTTGGTCAACGCTTCTTTGTATTTTTCCGAAGCCAACTCCATAGCTGCCGCTGCTTTTGCGCGTTCCATTATTGCGGTTTTAAATGCCTGTGTGTTATTTATGAAAACATTGTCAGCTTCATTCACATTATGAATAGAAACCCCGAGTCCATCAAAAGCACTTTGATTGTCAAGGATAAATTTTTCCTTTGCTTTTATGTCATCACCAAGCAAATTATATGAACGTCTCAACTTTTCGTAATTTGCAATTTGAGAAGCCGAATTGGAAGCAATCGCATCATTTAGTTTCTTAGCTTCTTCTCTACGTTCTTTCTCTTTTGCAACCAATTTCTCAACCGCCGCAATAACTAATCCGATAGCAACCAATAACCCTCCTGTCATTACTCCCATCAATACCATTTGTGATCGCGTTAAATTTTGCGTTGCTACGTTCCAAAGTTGTTTTGCTTTCGTAACTGCTTGCACTCGGAATGCGCTTGTTTCGTAAAGTGTTTTTTGAACTTGCTGTAATCCTATTGTTATTGCGATCATGCTTTGAACTTTCGCTTGTATCTTCGCATAATCCTCACTCTTTTCATTTAGCAAACCCATTGCACCTGCACCGGCTGACATTAAACCGGACAATGCACCCAGACCTGATAATAAACCTTGCATGTTTCCGCCTTTAGCCATTGCTTGACGTTCCACATTCATAATTTGGAGTGTCTTTGCAAGTTTCGAAGCTTCAATTTCCATTACTTTGTATTGTTCGGTTTCCGCCATTCCGTTAGCTCGCATTCGAGCCATTTCGTTTGTCAGGTTGTTGTATTGTGTCCGCAGCGAAACCATTTTTTTGTCAAGCAAATCATATACTTTCTGCCTGTCAATCAAATCTTGTTTTTCTCCTTCCAATTCAGCCCTCACCTCTGCTATAGCTTGCGCTTCTTTTTTGCGCTGTTCTATATATTCCGGTGTATGATAGCCGGATTTTCCAGATTTTGAATAAGCATCTTCTAAACTCAACAATTCTTGCTCTAATCTTCCAATAACAGCCTGCTGAACGCGTATGCTTTCATCAAGGTTTTGTTTCATTTTATCGACAGAACGCCCCGCGCCGTCTGTGATTTCAGAGAAAATTTGTTGCATTTTCTTTCCATCAACAGCAAGCCCGGTAGTATCTATCCCGGTAGCCCAAAACATTCCTTCTTCTGTGTTAACTACTCCCATTTTTTTAGATTTTATTCATTAATGCAACAATATCACGTTTAATAAATGCCTCTGTAGCGATTGTTGCTCCTGTTATTACGTCATATCCCATTGCTTCAACATGTTTTCCGTATTCCATACCTGCCACACAAATAAGAACTATTCCGTTCGGATAATTTGATGCTATTTCCATCGCAAAGGCTTTTCCGTCAATTGCCCCGGTTTCACCGGTACCGCCTTTTATTTTTACATTTCGTTGCTTGCTTCTTCCTTGGTATTTTCCGTCATTTACTATAAAATCAACCAAAATAACCCTATCTTGCGTAGCTATTGCATCGAAGTTGCTCATCTCAACGACAATTCCATTATTTACAATTACATATCCTATTGAACTCCGTAAGTTTCCTGTTCTATTTTGATAACTTCCGTTCTGTCTCGCGTGCCCTACAAAAAACTCACCCGCCCGGATCAACATCATAATGATTTTTTGCGTCACTCTTTCGCGGAATTTCGCATACATTTTATTGATTTGATCTTTGTTGAAAATAGGTTTAATAGTAAATCCGGACATTGAACAGTTTCTTTTAAAATATAAAAAGCAGAACTATTTTTGTCCTGCTTTTTATCCTACAATCGGTCGCCGTGCTACTGTTTTTGCTGGTGGCTTGAATTTCATTCCCAGACTGTCAGCAAACTCCGCTAAGATTGTCATGCCGTCCGGTGCGTCATCGTGTTTGTTTCCGCCTTCTTTTTTGTAACTTGTGAGCGACTTTAGAAATCGGTCATAATCGCTTCCACGCTCAATATCTTCATCTGCCAAAAAAACACAATGTTTTTTTATCCAACCTGACTTCATAAGTATTCGAGTTTCTTTGTTGGAAGTGGTCGGGTGTGCCTGTATAATACATTTTGATTTGTATTTCTGAACAATCTGCCTCACTCCTTTGGCAAATATTCGCCCGCCGTTATTGCTCTCTATCCGCATTTGGTCGCACTTGTTATCCAAAATCATTTGTGCTAATCGAGGTTCTGTAATCTCAACTGCATCTTTTGTAAACATTACATCGGTAATGAATATCCGTTCACCGAATACGCGCCCAAACGGTGCACAAAAATCATCGTCACCTTGGTCAGCCACATCACCCGCTCCAATAACCCCGGCGGGTTCTTTCCCTTCAATATCCGCTAATCTGAAACGCTGTAATTCCGATTTTGGGAATAATAAACCTTTTGCTTCGATTGGATTTTGCATATATTCCGCTTCCCAAATACTCTCATCCAAATCAGCCCGGATTTCATGGTAATACTCTGTTGTGTGTACATCTTCACAAAATGTTTCATCATTTTCATCAAGCGCCGGAATACGGATTATCTCATCGTATTTCCCTTGCTCTTCCAATCGCCCCAGCACATCCTTTTCGCTCCACCGAGTACCAATGTCAATGCTACAGCAATTGCCTTCTATACGGCTGTCATGCGTTCCTTGCTTCCAGTTCCAAACCTTTTCATTGTTATTGTCAGACAGCGCATCTTCAAGCGATTTGTATAAGTCATCAGTCATTGCCAGCATAGATGCACCAAATCCAATCACAGTACCTCCAACCCCGGCACCAAAATAACTCACTTGCCTTGCTGTTTCTAAATTCCAACCGTTTACATTCTGTTTGTCGCGTTTCAGTCGCACGTCTGGAAATATTTCCTGAAACTTTTTGCTCCGCATGATATCGCGGGTGTCGTAAGAGAGTTTATTGTACAACGTATCGGAACAGCTGTTCCGCATCACGCTTTCTTCGGGAAAGTTTCCAAGCATCCAGGCAATGAAAAGCGATGAAAGATAGGATTTTCCGGCACGTGGTGGAAGAGATACGGCAAGCCTGCGGATTATTCCTTCGCTAAATGCAACGCCAACCCGCATAAAGGCATCAGCAACTTCATACAGAAACGAACGTTTTGTAAAGAACTCGCCGTCCATGTACAAACAAAAAGCCCAGAAATCTGATTTAGCTCTGCGCCTTTTGAGAATCAAAGCCGCTTCTGCTTTCAAAAGTAGCTTCTTCCTATTCATTGCTGTTAGTCGTTTATTTCTACTTGGTAGTCGATTAATATTTTGTAAACTTTTTCACTTATTTTATTCTTCCATTCATTAGCAATGTGTTTTATATTTTTTTCTTTCTCTTTTTTATAAGCAACAAACGCCTCTTCAGGTGTATCAAAATTTCCTAAATGAATAGATTTTGAATTTATTTTTAATGATGATTTATATTTCTTTTTTTTTTCATCAAAAGAAACACCAATCGGCAAATCAGCCCTCAACGCATTTGTTTTTGTAAAAAGTTCATTTATTTCTTTTGGAACGTAACAACAATTGTCAGGAGAATAAACCTTATTTCCTTTAACTAAAATGTCTTTATCGATATGCCAACCTTCAACATAATTTTCATCAAACCAATTACCAAAATTTTGAAAATTATGCCATTCCGGAGCAACAGAACAACCAATGTAAGCAGGGTGCTTGCTTTGATGCTCTTCACTATAGCAACGTTGAAGCATCGAAGTCCAGCGAGAATACTTTGTTGTTTTCCTCCCACCATCGGTTGAGTTGTGTCTGCCTACACCAAGAAAACCAACATTAAAAACATAAGGATAAAAAGGGTCTTTAATTTGTCCATCTCTTACGTGTTTCGCAAATACATTTGTAATGAATCCTGTTTTTAAAAATCGAATAGTTACATTTTTAGAATCAGAATAAGACAATATTATAAAATCACCACAATTGTTTGACTTATATACTTTTCCTATATTTATATTACTTCGCATCTTCAATAATTTTCCTCAATTCCTCATCCGATTTGCCTTCAAGCTCATTATTTACCGTCACATCAGTGCTTACTTCCTTCCTATCCCTCCACTTATCCGGCTGTCTGTTTTTCAACCAAAATATAATCGCTGTAGTGTCAGGTGGTTGTTCTACTTCCAAATCAACAACCCGTACAGTTTCAGTTTCCGATTTCTTTTTGCCATTTTCGTGATATGTGATTTGTTTTAACTTCTGCGGTTGCTGTACTGTCAACCTTGCACCCATAGCCCGGCTATATAGTTTTGAAGCCACATTTGCATCAGCAATTTCCTTCCCTTTTTTTAAGGACTCCAAAAAGTCAGGTTGTTTTTTCTTCCAATTGTTCAGTGTACTTTCTCTAACTCCAAAGAAATCAGCAAGTTCCTTATCAGTTGCACCCAGTAAGGTTAATTTGAGCGCTTGCATTGCATATTCTTCTTTATATGCTGACGGTCGCCCCATTCTTGGTTTATTTGGAGTTTTTGTTGACATTTTAATTCGTTTTACTTTAAAATATAAAAAGGAGCTACTATTTTTTAGTAACCCCTTTTTTGTGATCTTACAGCCTTTTTAATTCATCTCTTTTCTTGCTCTTTGTATTTATTGTAATACCATTCAACCAGATCATCGCCACTCTCTTCATCAAAATAAGATTTAATTGCATCATACTTACCGCTTTCAAGTTCCTTGTAAAACTCATTCCTGCGATTTGATTTGGCTGTTTCTCTTGACCCCAAAGTACGAACTCCACCACTCGTTTTAGCCATTACCTTGCTTTTTGTTTTGCATAAATTGTTCTACATAAACCAAACTGTTTTCAATACAAAAATTACGAATTTCTTCACCGCCACCGTAGACCAATAAATTAGGTGTTTTTTGTCCGGATATTTCCCGGGCGACTTCTAATTCTTTTTTCAAATATTCAAGTCTTCCGGTATATCCACGGGTGAAAAACGCATTATATCCGGGTGGGATGCCCAACTTGTTATATTCAGCAAATTTCACGGACACATTCAAATCAGCATAAACCAAAATTCCGCACTCTTGCAAGTAACGACTTATCCATCGTTTTTTGTAAATTTGGTGCAATCCAAACGCTACCGGTGTAGTGTCATACAATGACAAATTAGGTTCAACAATAACTTTCACACCGCTTGTTATTAGCTTTATCGGATCCTTCCAAATCGCTTCAAAACGATAGTCATCAACGTAAAAATGATAGGTTGAAACATCGCGCCTTAATCGGCTGTCAGCTCCCCAAGGCGCAAATGGCAGTAGTAGTTTGTTAGCTTGTTTTTCAATCAGCAGGTTAGGAATTTCAAACTCATTTCCGCTTTCAAAAAGCACGTCCTGAACCATGGAACTGTAAAAATCATCATTATCATCAGTGTCATTATCGGGATCATCTTCCAAATCATCTATATTATCATCTTGTATGTCGCCAGAAACATCGTCTTCAACTGCAAAATCAAACTCAAATTCCTTCAGATCATCTACTGTGAAATTCTCATAGACCAAATCAAAATCAAACTCCGAAGTGTCCGAAGCGTGGTTGTCGATCAGCGCTAACTTCTTACGTTTTTCATCATCAAGTGATAAATCTTTCCGTTTCACTACAATCAACTCACTGCCGTCTGTCTCAATAACTTTAATTGGCATTCCGAGTTTCTGACTTTCTTCAAAAACTCCGTTACCGGCTATCAAATAATCATCATTGTCAATCAATACAGACCTGCCACCACCAAAATCTTCAAGACTTTTTCTGATAATACGTTTGTTTCTTGAAGAATGTTTTCTAAAATTGTTCGGATCGTATTTTATTTGCTCTTCCATTTTTATTAAAATATAAAAAGCCGGAACATTTTTCTCGTCCCGGCTTTTCCCTGTTCGGATTATCACAATGCCGGTTCCGGCTTGCTTGATTTTACACTGTCAATGCCTTCCTGATAGGCGTGGTACACTATTTCCATTAACTCAAACCGCTGTAAGTAATATGCATCTTTGTTTTCAAACATCATATACCGGTAGCTGTTTTTACGGATAAATGCTTTCGTCTTTTTTGCTATATCAGCTTTCTTTGTTTTTGCTCCCATTGATTTGAGTTTTTAGTTCTTTGTCGAACGTGTTAATTCTTACGTCTTCTCCTATTACCTTGGTTATATTTCCTTGTACTTTTAAAATGTCTATACACATTTCATCCCAGATTTCGTATTCAATAATCGGATCGTATTTTTTTTCTTTTACCGACTTGACGTAACGCTTGTCAAAATACTCTGTCATTTGTCCGAGCTGTATAAGGAACAGTGCAAGGCGCGGATCGAATAAAGGGGCGTTTGCTGTTGTATTTGTCATGATTACTTCGTTTTAAGCGGTTAATACTTTAGGCTGGTGTTTTTCAGCCCATTCTTTACGTAAATGATTGAGCAATGCATCGAAGGTTTTAATAAATCCTCTTTTAATAAGCATCGTCACTTCTTTTTGAATTCTGACGTATTCACGCATCTGATCCTCGTCAGCTTCATTACGTATCATTTTTTGGTGCTTATTCTGTGCAATAAAGTTAATTGCTTGCGCCACCTTCTTGATATTATCCGCTGTTTCTTTTTTATTGGAAATACGCGCTATTTGCTCACACATTTCAATATAAGCGGTACCGGCATCGTTGCGGAATTTGATTAATTCATCGTAAACAAATTTAAGCACATCGTATTTGAAATTTGGATTTATCCACATTGCAAAGTCAATGAATAAAAGCGGATGCATCCAGGTTCCTGCGTTTAAGCCTCTTGAAGCCCTTGTTTTTACATACACCGATTTTGGGGTATGTAAATTTTCACGCTCCATAATGGTGTTAATGAACTCGTTAGTACCCTTTACATTGAAATAGTTGTCCATTTTTCGTTCTGACTTAGATTGGCTATTCCATTGCTTCAAAAGATATGTTGCATTAAAAAAACCGTCTTTTGTTCTTTGGGTTACATCAAATTCACCCATTTTTCTTATTAAGTTTTGATTTGTTTTCATTGTAATTGTAATTTTTTGAAAATGAAAAAAGGCAAAGATTTAAGTTGCTTAATTGGAAGGTTAGCAACAAAAATCAATGCCTTTTAAATTTCTTTTACCGGACAACCTTCCAAGAATCCGTGAGTGTGAAAACGCTTTCTGACTTAATATATAAATCGGATTACGTTTTTTCGGGTTATTGTTGCTATTATGATCGGCAGTTTCTTATCTCCCGCTATTAGCTGAAAATAAGCGATTGCGTTAATAATATTTAGCATACATTAACCCTTTACCTCTGTGTCAGGGATTTTCATTTTCTCGAAAATGGTTTGTTTCATTTTCGACACGTTTACAATTACGGTTTCTGTGATGAGTTCTGCCGCCCGGGTGTAACCTTGGCGGTAACCGGCTTGGTATGCCTCGACTTCGGCGTTCGGGCGGGACCGGTTGGTTTCCGTGCTACTGTACTTCGCATCGGAAAGGTGTCCCGTTTGGCGGGACGGTTCTGTGTTTTTTGACATAATTTTTAAAATAAAGAAGCGTATGCTACCTATTGTCAAAGTTAACCACAGGGGAACTTTTCGGGCATTACTGCTACCGAATAGGGCATACGCTGTATTAATACGTTCACACGCAGGCGTAAAAAAAGCCCAACTCGCTTATTAAATTTTGAGTAGGGCAATCCAACCTGCCCTGTGGTTTTTTGACAAGGGCAAAGGTTGTGAATATTATTTTATTGAGAAAATATTTTAAGGTTTTTTAAGAAAAAACCCGATTTTATTAAACCTTAGCGTGATATATCATTTAATTTTTTGGAATGTATCTTTTGTGGGCTTTCCATCTATAACACTTGTACTCTCCCAAACAAGGAAATCTTTATAAATAGTTATTTTATCTCCCTGCCAAGAATACGTATTTCCAATGATAATAGTTGATTGTGCGTCAACCAATGGCGTTCCACTTGCAATATTGAATTCCAGTATAGTTGGCTCGCCAAATGGCACTTCTTTGCCGTCATCTATATGAATTATTGAGTATTTAGCCTTATTCGTTTCGTGAAACTCCAAAAGGTATTTGGATAAAAAACCCTTATTTTCCCATACAGTTCCAATAAGTAAATCCTTTTTAATTTCAGGCTCATCTTTTTTACAAGCTGTAAATAACAACGGCACCGCCACCAATAAAACGATTAATTTTCTCATAGTTTGAATAATTTTTAGTTAATAAATCAATAAAAGTTCAAAGATATGAATTATTTATTTAATTTTTCTTTCCACTTGATCAAATCTTTTTCGTCTATGCTGAAAACATGGTTTTCGTCAATGATGTAATCGGTGAAGTAATCTCGCGAAACTTCTTCCGGCATTACGAACTGGTACTTTTAAATATCTTTCCATTTTAGTTTTAACATAGTTATATTGTATTAAAGAAGCTTTGTTTTCTTTGTTTTATGAAATATTCGGTGTTGAGAATTGCTCCCTTGATGACGTCTTTTCCCATTGCTTCGAGGTATTTTCCATATTCCATGCCTACGAGCCCTATTAGTACCATTCCTGTTTGATATTTTGCAATAAGCGCGTCTAACAGCATTTGACCTTTTTTCTGTCCTTCTGATCCGTCTCCGCCTTTTGTCTGTGAATAGAATTCTACTTTCTTTCCGGCATACTTTCCTTTTTTGACTGTGAATGAGACTAATTTCACTTTGGGGGATTGCGCGAACGCTTCAAAATTTCCGCTTACAGCAACCTGTCCTTGATTGATTACCACGTACCCGATGGAGCTTCTTAAGTTTCCCGTCCAGTTTTGGTATTCTCCGTTTCGCCTTGCATGAGATACAAAGTTTTCTCCCGCGCTTGCAAGGAACATTATAAGTGTGTGTTCGAACTTTTCTTTTTTAGCTTGGAGTATTTTTTCTACCTGTTTTTGAGTAAACAAAGGCTTGAATATCATTTTTGCCATGACCGTTTTTTCTATTAAAATATAGAATGTCATGTATGTTTTTTCAAAGGTAGAAAATATTTACCAAATGTAAAACTCATTTATCTCAATTTTAAGCGACTTTCTATCGTGTAAGAATATCTTATATCCATTTCTTATATAAAGTTGCACAGCGGGCAGGAAAAGTGGCAAATTTGACGTTTTTTCTATTTGGTCTCTTATTCACAAAAGCATCTCACCATGAACACTGCTTTTCACTAATTCTAAAATACGGTTATACTCTTTGTAAAGCTCACTAATACTTTCCGTTCCTTTCCAGTCGCGGAAGCTTTCAGCTTGAAAAAATTTAAAGTCAAATATTTTTCTGTGTTTTTCAGATAAATTCAAAGCCTCTACCGCTTCACGCACTTTATTGGTCATTCTCATGATTTCAGCTGGAGTGTCAACTTCTTCATAATCTACATCAGGAATGTTTTCAAAACAGTATCCGTTTTCATCTCTCGGAATAGCTGAATATTTTTGGCGATATGGAGAAGTAAGAGAAGTGGCATTCAGTTTAATCATCCGCAACACATAATAATCAAGTTCGGTGTATTGTCCTGATTTTTTATGAAGCAACGACAAAAGAAATTTTTCATTTTTTTGTAAAAGTGAACACAGCACTTCATTCAGCACATCCAACGCTTCATCCGCAATACCGGCATGAGTACAATGATACTCCGAATAATCAAGCCACCTTTCATATCTTTTTGAAATATAATTGTTGATTTCACTTGTCATATCCAAACCTTTTTAGTAATTTTGAGTGCTGATTTCAAAACATATTAAAAGGCGGTTGGAAAGTTTTCTGACTGCTTTTTCCCTTTCTAAAATGGTGTTTCTTCCTGTAAATCTCTTACCCCGGAAGTCAATATATTTTCAATCTTATATACTTCCAGATCCTTTATTTCAGTAAAATGAGTGGTTTGACGGTCAAACTTCGTTAAGAAACGGAATGTCCCAATGTTACGTCCTTTTGCCACATCAATTAATCCTGTACCTCTTGTGGTGTATTCAGCAAACTCTTCCGGATATTGCTTGTTTATTCCGTAGTATTCGGGACGATATGCAAACGCTACAATATCCGCAGCTTCTCCTATCTGCCCTGAACCTCGTAAACGTCCGAGTGTTGGGTATGGATTGCTGTCATTTCGGTTCAGTTGTGATAGCGCCATTATCCAAATATCGAGCTCTTTTGCAAGGTTCTTCAATCTGCGAGCTGCTATTCCAAGCTTTGTTTCTTCACTTACACCTTTTTCGTTGATATGAACAATTTGTAAATAATCAATCATTGCACCGGTGATGTTATATTTGACTTTCATGTTTCGTATTGAACCTATTATGCTGTCGATATTGGATGTGCTTCGCTCATCAATGAAAATTCCAAGATTGCAAATGCGGTTTACGTTCAGTTCCATGCGTTCAAACTGATCCTGCGTCAGCTTTGAATAAAGAAGCTCATTTGCGGGTATTCCGGTCCGCATCGCGGTAATTCGTGAAGCTAACTGCATACTACTCATTTCGAGAGAATAAACTGCTATATTGTCATTTTCAGCGATATTATTGCAAATGCTCAATGCAAGCGATGTTTTACCCATGCTGCTTTCTCCTGCCACTATCACCAAGTCAGTACCTTGCAAACCTCCGCTTTTCTCATCAAATTCCCTGAATCCGGTTGGTGATCCTGACGATTTGATTTCAGATGTCATATTTTCTATCACATTTTCTCTCATACTCCCAACCGCTTCACTTATGTGAATAACCCCTGTTGATGCTTCACTGTAAATATCCTTAATGCTTTCCATTAAGACATTTATTGTTTCATCAATATCAATCGAGTTTGTGTAAGACTGTTCAGCTGCGAGTGTAGTCAGTTGAATTACTTTACGTCTGATATACAATTCTTTGAGTATAAGTGCGTGTTGATACATTTCAGCAGATACTACACCTGCAATATCAACTACTTCGAGATAATAATTCGTTCCTAACTCTTGCGAAACGCGTATCATGTCCGGAAATTCACCCTTTTCTTTGATTTTGCAAATAGTTTTATATATCTGCTTATGGCGATTGTTGTAAAAACATTCAGATGTTAAAATATCAGATGTCTTGTCATACGCCCCGCGCTCATTCATCATAGTTCCAAGCACTATGCGTTCACTATCAAGTGAGTTGGGTGGCATTTTGCCAGCTGTTGTTGTCATGCTCTCATTGATTTTCCGGTTAGCGTATAGTCGTTGCACATTTCACGAAGCCGGTCTAATGTTCTTAACCCAAACATCTCTTTTATTTGCTCCGCTGTAAGGTTTGTGGTTATCATAGTTGCTTTATTTTGTCTATATCTGAAATCAATAATGTCATCAAACGGATTGATTATATTCCCATATACATTCACAATTGGCGCATACATTCCTACATCGTCAATAGCCAAAACGTTTATATGTTTTAGGTTTTCAATTGCTTCTCTGTCTTCCTGCCTATACAGTTCATTCAAATCTGATATATGAGTAAATACTGCTTTACTTCCCATGTGTTGAAGGGTGGCTGTTGTTGCTTGCATTATCAACGTTTTTCCAACACCTACACTTCCGCGTATCATAATTCCTTTGTATAAATCTCCCACAAACCAATCATCAAATGCAATCCATTGACTTACGTATTGTACTGCTTTGTTGATTAACTCATTTGGTATAAACTTTTTATGTCTGTATGAAAGAATGATTTTCATATTATTCAAAATGTCATTTTCTACCCAAGCTACATCTGATTTCATGTTAGATCTGATCATTTGAGTAGTCGATATCTTTCTCAATAATTGCGATACCGCCACGGTATCCTGATTTTTTTGATTGTTTGTTTCCATTGTTTTGATAATTTGAATTGTTAGTGTTTGAAATTAATTCGTCTTTCCAAGATTTGTTGTTTAGGAAAGTACTTGGATCTTTCCTGTATTTTTTCTCTGGCTGTGATTGAATGTATAGAGGGATATAGTTCATAATTTCATCTCTTTCGTTGTCCGTAAGTTTTTCCCATTTATTTTTGAGTTTTTCCTTATCACCTCTTTTTTTGTCATATAAATTCCAAAATTCGTCGAATGCAATATTTATATTCTTTTCATTCTTTATATTCTTTATATTCTTGTTTGTGTCCGTCTGTTGTACTGTCTGCTGTCCGTCTGTTGTATCGTCTGTTGTACTGTCTGTTGTATCGCTTAACTGATATTGATTGTAATTTGTTATTGATATTAAGGTAGTTATATTGTTTTTTTGCTGTACTATCATCATGTCCGTTTCGAGCTGTTTTAAGAAGCGTATTACCTTGCCTCTTGACCACTTCCATCTTTTAGACAAACTGTCTTGCGACATTCCTATTTGGCCACGTTTTATATCAACTTTATTTCCACGCACATAGAAATATTTTTCATTGTGATTTGCCATTATTATCATATCTATCCACGCTTGCATTCGTGTGAATGGCTCGGAAAAATACATAGGGTTTTCTGTAATCTTCCTGTATAATTTTATCCAGCCTTTATTCATATTCAAGCTCCTTTCATTAATTTTCTTTCTCTTATCAAATGAATGTTTCTATTCACTAATTCTTTGATTTGAGAATGATATTCAGTAGTTTGATTATTGTGTCCCCGGCATTGAAGTATGCTGAAATCTTTCAGCGATATTTCAATTGTCTCAACCGGTTTACCTGCAATTCGAGCTGATAATATCAATGAATTTGGCTTCAAATGATAATCGCTCACATATACGCAATGATTGAGTTTTTCACCTTCAAACACATATTCAAGGACATTGTCAAGCACTTTTACATCTATATTTCCATCAGAAAATGCAATACCTATATACTTTCCTTTCAGCTTCAGGAATTGCTCATTTTCTTCGAGTGCTTTTTTCTTTTTTTCTTCTAAGGCGCGCTTTTCATCAACTTTGTGTTTCTTTTCTACATACCGGTCATGAGCTTGTTTTAAGTCCGCAGGACAAACGTACTTCGCATTGTTGATGTCTTTGTTGAAGAAGAGAAGTAAGTTCACGTAATCGCGCCAAATGCTCCCATCCTCAACAATATAGTTGTTTCTGATGCAGATTTTAATTGACTGCCAGTATCTTTCTATATCTGCATCCGAAGCGTGTTCCTTAGCAAATAATTTCAAAAGTCCGTACTGCTTTGCTTTAATAAGCGTTTCCATTCTACTGCTTTGAAGCAATGAAGTAAAAAGCTGTTGCGGCATTATACCATGAAAATCACCATTAAATCCGTTTCGCTTCAAAATATCCGTCACTTTTATTCTCGGATATACATAATTTGCAAACACATTATACTTCAGATATACAGCTGATTTACCCCGTACTTCCATGTCAGAGCGCCAATTCCAGGAATCATAATAAATGCTTAATATAGCTGTACGACTCATATTTACGCGCTTCCCATCCGGTGCAAACCAATTCTGAACTGCTTCGTTAATCTCAAAAACAGCCGGACTTCCGACACGGCATTTTTTTGAAACTACAAAATGCCGAAGTACTTGAAATTCCTGCGAAGTGGTTACAATTGTATAATACTCGCTTGCTTCATACTTCAACCTTCTTGAAGTTACGGTTTTTAATTCTTTACCACATCCCGGACAGACAACGCCCAACAATTGAGCGTTTAATCTGCCGTTTTCATGTTCAAATGTATTTCCACATTCAAGACACCAAATCGTTTTACTTCGCACATATCCGGTTGGATCAAAGCAGTTTCCTAACGCCCATCGTTTTTGCGGTTCTGAAATCTTATTCAGTTTCCGGCTTAATTCCGCAACGCGTTTTTGAAGTTTCGTTTTTGGTTTCATAAATCTTCATACAATTGTTTCAAAAAATCTAATTGATGTTCAATATCAGCAATTGTCGATTTTAACTCAGGCTTGAGCAAGTCAATTGCATTAAGTTTTATTTTATCAATATTTTTGGGAATAAGTATTCCGTTTTCAATATTTGAATAATTTGAACGAGCGATTCCCAAATGCTTTGCAAAGTCCTTTTGTTTTATACGCAAAGTCTGTCTTAAAAATTTGATTGTTTTCATTGTCTTAATTTTTTATAGGCCTATCTGAATCCATCAAGTAAGTCAAGCCTGGTATTTCATGTTAATAATTCGGGATTGTCGTGTACATTCCCTATAACTTGCATTTCACCAAAATCAAGTTCACGGTACAAAAGCATTATTTGTTCGTCATCTTGAAGCCAAAAACAGCCGTTCGAGTAGGTGCATATACCTTTAGCTTTGATATTTTCGTTGAAATCTTTTATAGCCAAAATGTCACCTTCATAAACCTCCAAACCGTTTTTATCTTTCAGTCCAGTAAACTGCCCAACTGTTTCAGGAATAACTTCATGAGTTGATATATCTGTATGAATCACCACTAAATCTTTGTATAATGCAGCATCAACATACCCATAAACCCAACCACTATTTGATTTTAATTTCCCTCTAAACATTATTTCTCTCATAGCTTTCAAAATAAACTTGCTTGTTTTACACTATCAGCCTGTTTTTCGGCTTTCTTTTCCTTTTTCTTCGTCATGGTCTGATAAGCTTCAGCTTGTAACTGCTCCATCGCTTTTTGTCGCGCTTTCGCCTTTTCTTCTTCTGTGAGTTCTATTACGTGATTAACTGCAACTCGGGCTTGGATTTCTTTGCCTACATCAATGCTTTCTTCATCGTAGTAATGTACAGCCATTCCGTAGATTTCATCGTCATGGAAGCCGTTACAACCGCTTTTCTGAACTGTATTTAGAATGTAAGTAATACAATCATCTATGTTCTTTTTCTCATTTGCATATTTGGGTGCAAATAATTCATCTCCCGAAGCCCTTTTATCCAAATAGGCTTTAATTGTTTTTTTGAATTGTTCTGTTGATTTCATGTCCTAATTCAATATAAAAGGCATTAGTAATAAAGTAATATTTTCATTGTCGGACGGCTTGATCAAAACAGGTCGTTTCTCATTGTCAAATAGCAGCTTGCATTCAGCGCTTTCAAGCGTATTAAGTAACATTGTCATTCTTCTGCATTGAAGTGCAATTCGTAAATCGAAATCGCTCTCAACTGAAATAGACTCCTCACTAAATGTTTTCAGTCCGATGTTTTTAGCAATGATTTTCAGAATTGTTTCTGAAATATTTACTTCTATAAGTGCATCTGTATCAGCAAACACAGACACGCGATTAACAGCAGAAATTAGCTCGGATACCCCTACTTCCACAATGTTTTCATTTTTGGGTAATAATCCTCTGTAATTCAGATATCTGCCGTCAATCAAGCGGTAAATAAGCCGGTATCCGGAAGTATCACTCATAATGTTTTTACTGCCGATTGTCATTTTCACAATTTCATCAGAAGCGCACAATTTCACCATTTCAGTAATAAACCGGCAGGCATTCTGTGGAATGATAGAACCCAAATCGGGCATTTCGGCTGGCAAATCTTCGGTAAATTCACGCATTGCCAATGTAAATCCATTCGTTGCCACGAATGTTATTTTGTCACTTTGAACCTCCATATACACACCGTTAATTGTTGGTCGAAGTTCATCATCCGCAACACTACAGAGCACTTGATTAATTCCATCTTCAATGATCTTCGGATTAAGTTCGATTTCGTAGCAATCGTTGTCAAGATTGAATGTCGGAAATACATTAGCATTTAGTGCCGGAACATCGAAATACCCGCCCGCGTAAGTTACCCGCAGGTTATTATTTTCGTACTCCATGTCAATAGGCTGATTTGGCACGTTTGCCAATGCTTGAAGCATCAGGCGTGCGTTGACCATAAATGAAGCGATTCCGGCGTCACCTTCGATTATCGGAATGTTTTTCACTTTAATTCCGCCCACAACGTCAGTTGCGGTAACTGTCATTTCATTCTCGCTGACTTCAAACTTGAAGTTTTCTGCCGCTGCGAGCGTTGTTTTTTGGGGTACTATTCTTCCCGCCAATTTAAGCCTGTTGTAAAGCTCTTTGCTGTTTAATTTGATTGTCATGATAATTTATTTATTAAAAAGTGATAATTGCTTTGTTACATTAAATCGGTTTTCCACGCCTTGCATATTAAGTTCAGCCTGTTTGAAGTAGCTGTCTTTCAGTTCAATTCCGATTGCTTTACGTTCCATTGAAACTGGGCTGTAAACCTCGCTGCCAACTCCCATAAACGGCGTTAAAACAACCTCGCCTTTGTTGGTGTAGAGATAAACAAGACGGTCGATAATATCTAATTGAAGCGGGTGCACGTGCTTCTCATCATCATCTTCCTTACTGTCTTTGAAATCAAGCACGTTATTTCCGCGTATATCGTCCCACACGCTTGAAGCATAGCGCTGCCAAATGATATGAGCTAATTTATTTTCCTTTGGATCGCCTTTGAAGTTTTTCCATTTTTCGTAAAAGTGTTTCCATTTACCGTACTGCTTTTCGTGCATCGGTAAGAATGGATATTCGCCAAAATAAGGGTATTCGGTTAATCCATTTTCATGCCTTACAGGCACTTTATTTTCTCCACCTTTACGGAAAAGCAGAATGTAATCCGGAAGCGCAGGGAAGCACCGTGTAGCATCTTCTACAATATTTTTGTGTGTAAGGCTTTGTACCATGGTGCGCATTCGAACTTCAAGCGGTTCCTTCCAAATAGTTATGCGGTTGTTTAGCGTAAATCCGTACTTTTGATAAAGTCGGATTATTTCATGTGGGAAATCCCAAAGATTATGTTTCGTGGTGTTTGTAATTATATCCTGACAGTGTACTGCGTTTATCCGCCCGGGTTTAGTTACCCGTGCCATTTCAGCGATCAAAAACTCATAATGTTTTAGAAAATCCTCGTGGCTTTCATTGTTACTCATATCTCGTTTGTCAGAGCTGTATATGTACAATCCGGCAAAAGGCGGAGAATAGACCGAAAAATCAACTGAATTTTCTGGAAGGGTTGGAAGCAATTCCATGCAATCTCCGTTGTAGAGTGAATAATTTTCTGTGTGAATTTGATTTTTCATAAGAATACAGGTGTTTTAATGGGTTGTTTTATTTCTTTTTTTATGTGTAATTGTTTTGCATAGGATTGTCGGATCGTCTGCTGAAATTCATCTGCTTTTTTCTTTTTGTAAAGCAAAGTGTCAATCACTCGCTTTTGTCCGTCCGAAATTATCAAGTCAACTGCAACTTCATTTTTCTGTCCAAAGCGCCAAAACCGCCTGATTGCCTGATAGTATTGTTCGTAACTCCAAGTGGGAAAATAAATAGTGTGGTTGCAATGCTGCCAATTCAGCCCGAATGAAGTGATTTTTGGCTTGGTAATAAGTTTTTTGATTTCTCCTTTTGAAAAGGCAATCAGGATTTCTTCCTTTTTATCCAAATTCATAGAGCCCTTTACCTGCACAGCATCCTTATCCAACTCATCAAGTAAATCACCTTCATCATTGAAGTTGCACCAATACACGCACACATCAGAACTTAATTCAACAGCTTTCTCACAGCGAGCCTCAACGCTCCCTTGCTGTTCTTGCCGAACCTCGGTCATTGTACGTGCAATTGAGTTAAACAGGCGCATTTGCCCATTAACTACCCAGTTTGCGGGATTTTCTACTTCGTGAATGTTCTCTGTAAGTGTTGGAAGGATAAATCGGTCATCGGAAAAACCTAAGTCGGAAGGCTTTTTCACAAATACAGACCAAAGGAGCAGCCAACTGAAAAAATCATTTTTGGCGTGTGGTTTCAGATACCACCTGCTCCCGATTTCTTGCGGGCGGATATTGTTTTCATTGTTGCGGAAAAATCGTTGCAACATATCCATATAAGGAAGGTAACCGAGCGCCTCCGAACTCGTACCAAATTCAATGTAATCATTTGGTGCCGGTGTGGCGGTGGAAAGGAAGCGGTAAGGAATTTTCTTAACAAAAGATGTTATTTGGGTTTTGATCTTTCCGTTGAAATTTTTCAAAATAGAACTCTCATCGCAAATCACTCCGACGAAGTCATTTTCATTGAAATAATGCAAACGCTCGTAATTGCAAATGACGATTTTCTTTGTAAACTTTCCATCTTTGGAATGTTCAATGTCATCAATACCGAGCATCCACGCCTCTTTCAGAAACTGAAATGCCACGGCAAGCGGTGTAAGTATAAGTACCCGTTTGTTTGTTTCCTGTACAATATTATATGCTATTGACAGTTGAATGAGCGTTTTGCCAAGCCCGGTATCGGCAAAAATTGCCATCCGCCCTTTTCTTACTGCCGTGTCGATTATGTGGTTTTGAAAATCAAATCCAATATCCGGCAAATAATTTGGCGCAAATCCGAAATGGTCGGTTGTATGTTTTTTTGATTGTAAAAATGATTGATAGTCCATTGCGTTTCATTTGTTGAAATCGCCCGGACAAAGCATCGGAAGGGTGTTAAGTGTAAATTTGAAAGGTGGGTTTAAAACAAAAAAAGTTAGACCTCACACTTTCGTGTGAAATCCAACTCGCTTAATTCACGGTGCAAATATATAAGATATTCTTATATTAGCAAAATTATTTGCAAAATATTTTCAAATATTATTTCAATAGGTCTAAAACTTTTCGATTTGCATCGTCAAAAATACTATAATCTATATCAATGTAAACATCAGCCATCTTGTAGTCATTATTCACGTGCCCAAGACAGAAGTCAATATCAGCCTTCGGAACTCGTGCTTTATTTCGTGCAATACTTGCCCATGAATGACGTGCCCAATTGGTAGTTATTTTCTGCACTTCTAATTCTTTACAAATATTTTTCAACCCTTTGTTTACTGCTTGCATAAAATTGTGAGAATTGGAATATCGGGACTTTATTTCAGAAAGGAAACCGCTTTTGCTGTATTTTTCAATTAAAGGTTTTAGTTCCGGTTCAATTCTTATAGACAAAGGAAATTTATAGACATTGTCGCTTCTGTCAGTTTTTGAGCGTTCATAATAAACTCTTCCAAATGTCAGTTTTTCAATACAAAATAAGTCATTCACATTGATACCCATTAAATAAAACATAATCATAAACATATCTCTTGCTAATTCATCACGCTTTTTAATGCATGGAAAATCTCTTATGCTTTTTACTATCTCAACCGGTATGTTTTTCTTTTTCCGTTGTGCTTTAGGTATTTCTATTCGCTTGAATGGATCATGTTTAATTTTAATAATTCCAAAATCCTCATCATTGTAATGGAGTTTACATTTGTTGAAAAGTGAGCGTATTGCCCGCATATAAGCGCTTACTCCACCCGGTTCAAGTGGACTTCCTTTCAAACCACTTTCTGATAGTTTTTTCATCAGATCAGTCATGCGATTGGTTGTAATTTCCATTACTCCAATTTTTGTTTTTTTATAATACCAACACAGCGCTTTTATACCGCCGTCATACCATTCAGCAGTATTTTGTTTTTTAGTTTCTTCAATTATTGTTTTGGAAAACTTTACTATATCTATAAAACTATCGCTAATATTTGACGTCTTAATCAGATACTCTTTTAATTCCATACAGTTCATTTTTGATGTATGGGAATTTCCAATATTTATATAGTTTTTCAAATATAATTGTGTGAGTTCGCCAATTTCAAAATTTAACGTACTATAATTTTCGCACAATTCTGTTACTGCACCATTATTAAAGTGAGCTGGATTAATATAATAAGGAGTAGGAATGTATTGAGCCTCCTTATTGTGATAGATACGGATCTTTATGTTGGTGGTTCCGTCCGATTTGATATGATTTTTGGTTGTAAACACAACCGGTTTGAAAGTTGCCATAATTTGATTTTGTTTTGAAGTTTGACAAAACCAATTTTGACATTAGCCGCATATTTTTTCAAAGATATTTCAAAGAAAATACGTTATTATTTGCTTTTATTAGCCGAAAATAATCGTATTTAAAAGCAAAAAGCGAGCTAAGTACAAAATTGTACCAACTCGCTTATTAATTAACACGCTGATAATCAGCGATATTTATCTCGTCGGGATGACAGGATTTGAACCTGCGACCACACGCCCCCCAGACGTGTGCGCTACCGGACTGCGCTACATCCCGTTTGTTTTTCGGACTGCAAAGATAGTACTAATTCTTGTCTTAACAAAGTTAAAAATAAAATCTTGAAATTCTTCGCATGTCTTTACAGGCAACTTCCTTTTTTCAGTTCTGAAAGTCAGATTAAGTTATTCACACTACCCCTCCAAGAGCAACCTAAGCAATACAAAACATCCAAATCATACCCGTCGAGTGAAGTTCCTTCGTGAATCGGGACTATCTGCTTACGTTCATTTACAGTCACAACTACAGCATCACCATTAGCGTTTTTCACCCGGAATCGTCGAATTTTACATTGCGGACAAAGCTTGTCTTTTCCCATTTCAAAAAAAATTGTATATCGCTGATTTTCAGCGGAAATCGAGGGATTCGAACCCCCGGTACAGTTGCCCGTACACCGCATTTCGAGTGCGGCCCGTTCGACCACTCCGGCAGATTTCCTTATATAATAATTAAGAATACAAAATTACGCTTTTTATTGAAAATGAACAATGATTTTCAGAAAAGTTTACCTACAAGATGAAAATGCCGGATGCTTTGTGCTTTAGCTCTTTAGTAAAGTGCTTTTCGTTATAAATTCTTCAACTCTTAATCATTATCTTAAAGTAATTTTTATTACAAATAAAATACACTTTTGTAACTATTTTCGATATAATATAAATAATTTGTCAATTATTTTGTTGAAAAAATAAATTTTTGTAATTTTGCACCAAAATATTATTCATCAAACTAAAAAACATTAATCGTATGAAACAGCCATTTAAGAAAAGTCTTAAACCAAAGAGAATGATTAATGGTGTGTTCCATACGACCTTAATGTAAAAAATAAATTTTAATCGTATGAAAACCGAAGAAGTTTTAAATGATTTGCAAAGAAGGTTTCCTAATGAGCCCGAGTATCATCAAGCAGTTCACGAAGTTTTAGAGTCCATTGAGGAGGTGTATAATGCACATCCTGAGTTTGAAAAACTGAACTTGATTGAAAGAATTTGCATTCCGGATCGTATATTTTCATTCCGTGTCACCTGGTTGGACGATAAAGGAAATGTACGGACGAACATGGCATATCGCGTACAGCATAACAACGCAATCGGCCCTTACAAAGGTGGTATGCGATTTCATCCGAGTGTTTCACCCTCAATCTTAAAATTTTTGGCGTTTGAGCAAACATTCAAAAACGCCCTTACTACTCTGCCAATGGGAGGCGGAAAAGGTGGTTCTGATTTTAATCCGAAAGGAAAATCCAATACTGAAATTATGAATTTCTGTCAGGCACTTATGCTTGAACTATGGAGAAATCTCGGTCCCGACACCGATGTTCCGGCAGGAGATATCGGAGTTGGAGGACGCGAGGTGGCCTATATGTACGGAATGTACAAAAAATTGGCTCGCGAAAATACCGGGACATTTACCGGAAAAGGGATTGAATTTGGCGGATCGCTTATTCGTCCGGAAGCTACCGGATATGGAAATATTTATTTCTTAATGAATATGCTCAAAAGCCGCGGTATAGACGACTTGAAAGGTCAGGTCACAGCAATCTCGGGCTCCGGGAACGTAGCTACCTATACAGCTCAAAAAGTACTTGAATTAGGCGGAAAAGTAATAACCCTCTCAGACAGTGATGGTTACATATATGATCCGGATGGAATTGACAAAGAAAAACTCGATTATATTTTTGAATTGAAAAATGTATATCGAGGACGTATTCGCGAATATGCTGAAAAATATGGCTGTAAGTATGTTCCGGGTGGTCGTCCGTGGGGAGAGAAATGTACAATCGCGCTTCCTTCCGCCACTCAAAATGAGCTAAACGGCGAAGATGCCGAGACTTTGATAAAAAATGGCTGTATAGCTGTATCTGAGGGTGCAAATATGCCTTCAACTCCTGAAGCTGTAGAAGTTTTCTTAAAAAACAAAATTCTTTATGCCCCCGGAAAAGCGGCAAATGCGGGCGGAGTTTCAACTTCAGGCTTGGAAATGACTCAAAACTCTATGCGTCTGAGCTGGACACGCGAAGAAGTGGACGAAAAGCTCCGCAGAATCATGGGAGACATTCACGATGCTTGTGTGAAGTACGGAGTTGAAAGTGATGGCTATATCAACTATGTAAAAGGTGCGAATATTGCCGGATTTATGAAAGTTGCAAAAGCAATGGTAGCACAAGGTGTGATATAAATTCTTTTTATTATCTTTGTTTTTTCGTTTTACAATAAAAACAATATTAACTTCTAAAAACAAATAATATGGGAATTTTAAGTTGGATTTTATTAGGTTTAGTTGCCGGAGCGATCGCTAAAGCAATTCACCCGGGAAAAGATCCCGGAGGTTGGTTAATCACTATTCTTGTTGGGATTGCAGGAGCTTTCGTAGGAGGGTTTATTGGCAGTTTGCTGGGTTGGGGCCCATTGGACAAATTTAGTCTTCCAAACATTCTATTAGCAACCGGCGGAGCTCTTTTGATTCTTTTCCTTTACAGAAAAATGAAGAAAAGATAGAATCGAATCGTATTAAAATGCCGGCAATTTTTGTTCGGCATTTTTTTTGAAAAACATTTATTTTTTGTCAAAAAACATGTAACTTTGAGAAATCTTTAAAACATATAAAAAATGACTTTAAAAATTGGTGATAAAGCTCCTGAGATTCTTGGTTTGGATCAAAACGGAAATGAAATTAGACTTGCTGATTTTGCAGGTAAAAAATTAGTCCTCTATTTTTATCCAAAAGATAACACCCCCGGCTGTACTGCCCAAGCTTGCAGCCTGAGAGATGATTATTCAGAATTACGAAAACAAGGCTACGAAGTACTTGGTGTGAGTGCCGACAACGCTTCTTCACATAAAAAATTCATTGAAAAACATGATTTGCCTTTTAATTTAATTGTTGATTCTGATAAATCACTTTCTGAAAGATTTGGGACTTGGGGCGAAAAAAAGATGTACGGAAGAACATATATGGGCATGTTTCGTACTACTTTTGTCATTGATGAAAACGGGAATATCGAGAAAATAATTTCACCCAAAGAAGTTAAAACAAAAGAACACGGAAAGCAGATTCTTGGGTTATTGTAATATGGTTATCCGTTTTGTTCCTAATCTTAAATGATGTTTTTTTAGATTGGGACTAACCGCTTCAAGTCGGTTTATCCCGTAGTTTAGCAGGGTAAATATGCAACAATTCAAAATTACAACAAATAGGAATGATTGCGGATAATTATATATTGTAATGTAATTTAACTTTCGCAAGTTGTTACAGCCAGTTGTAAAGCTGTTTTTGATAAAAGATATAATGATTATCAGAGGAATTAAGCAAGTTGGGGCTTTGCCCCCAAACCCCACTTCATTTTTTGTCTTGACACAAAAAACGAAGCAAAAAAAGTCAAGACTTCGCCCGCCTCACTCAAAAAATTGGCGTTCAAACGGCTAAATCGTCCAAACTCGCCCCAAAAATATCGGTTTTTGAAACCTATTTGCAGGCTCAAACAAGGACGATTCTTAACGCCGTTCTCTCTGATTTTTTGGCTCACCGGACGAGGTCACTCGTTAGCAAGCCTTTTGAGACAATCAGATAGAGCTTGCGAAAGTTTAGTAATGTAAAAGATTTTTATTAATCAAACTTCCAAATTTCTTTATTCAAACAGTCTAAAAGTTTTCAATATGAGAAATAATTTTAACCCCTGGCATCAAGTTCGCCCACAAACAGAGGAAGATGATGTTGTCAAAGGAATAATTGAGATACCCAAAGGTAACAGAGCTAAATACGAACTTGATAAAGAGAGCGGTTTGCTACGACTCGATCGGGTACTCTACTCATCCATGTACTATCCGCATAATTATGGTTTCATCCCACAAAGTTATTGTGATGACCAGGACCCGTTGGATATTTTAATTGTGTCTCAAACCGAAGTGGTTCCGCTTTGTATTGTGAATGCTAAAGTAATCGGTGTGATGCGAATGCTCGATAATGATGAAGCTGATGATAAGATTATTGCAGTTGCAGCCGGTGATCCAAGTGTGAATCATTACAATGATATTTCTGAACTTCCGCCGCATATGGTTACTGAAATTATGAGTTTTTTCGAAGATTACACCAAGTTAGAAAACAAAACGGTAGTGGTAGAGAAATTCTTCGACAAAGAGGTGGCTTTACAAATTATAGATGACGCATATAAATTGTACAAAAAGCATTACGGAGAGCTGCATAAGTGGTTTTTCGGGTGATAAATAATGAATGTCGAATTAATACAAATTATACGAAAAAATCAGCCGAAGTTTACTGCTTTGGCTGATTTTTTCTATTATTTCTCAATTTAATCCCGCTATTCCAATTGCAGATTGTTAAATTGTAATTTGTAATTTGCTCTAAGACATTGTCTTTATTATCTCTAACATCTCTTTCATTGTCAGAAACTTGTATCCCTTCTTATCCCAAAAAGCAATTTCTTTTTCATACAAATCTTTAGCTTTTATTCCAAGATTTCTTTGTTTTAATTTTCTACGAAGTAGGTCGGATAAAAGATAAGAAATAACATTTCCCGCACGTCTTTCGGTTTTTAAATTAAGATTTTCCTCTTCGATCAGCTCATTGGGATGAATCAAAAAATTAATTGGTTTTTCGGTGTTTTTAGTTTCCCGGTGAAGGAGTTTTCGCGTTAAAACATTTATTCCGGGCGATATACGCATAAATGTACCGATATAAGGCACACCAAAAGACGAAACAGGAATTTCAAGTAAGGGCATTTCGCCCGGTCTGGCTAAGTTATTTTCAGCTACAAAATAAGGTGTTCGAGGCGCTTTAAGCCAAGCTATTTTCTTTTTGCTTCCCAGCGACATAAACATATCAATTCGCTGCGGAGCAACCGAACTGTCAATTTTGAAACCGGTTTCTACCAAAGCTTGTGGTGTAAATTCATTCACTCGGAGCGCGGGCGCTCGAAATGAGATCACCTCTTCACCCGATATATCTTCTAAAATCTTTTTTGCGTCCGACAAATGACGAATCTGCTCCTCGAGACTCATCACATCAAATGCCTGGCGATAATCATGTGTAAAGCCGTGGCACGCTACTTCATGCCCGTATGGCCGAATCATTCTTACGATTTCGGGAATCTCCTTTGCAAAGTCGGCAATAAAGAAAAATGTGGCTTTGGCATTGTATTTCGCGTATAAATCGAGCAACCTCGGCATACCCTCTTTCCACACCTTAATGCCCGTTTCGGCTCGTAAGCCGCCATTGACAATTGAGGTAGTTTCTACATCGTTGGTCAAAAGGCATAATCCGCTGCCCGCTCTCAAGTTTCTCAGATGTGGAGCTGAAGCAATGTCGGCTGCTTTATCTGTATTTAGTCTGTTTTCTTTGCTCAAACCGCTCAAAAATTGTATTGATAAAATTTTAATTCCATTTTTTTCAAGAAATTTACTTCGTGCTTCGGTTTTCTTACTTCAAATTTAAAATTGCCTCATCTACCGCCCTCAACAAAGGTTCTGTAGAAATCTCATTCCCTACCGCATTTTTCATCCAAAGTTGAGGTACAATACGGCCTTGGGTGTACATTCTTTGCATTTCGTCAGCCATATTTTTTCCATGCATTGCTTGTTCTACCTGGAAAGAAATCAGATGCCCGATTGGATAGTATGACAAATAAAGCGGATAATTAATCATATGCGAGTAGATCCCCAGAATCGGTTCGTCTTCATCACCTAAAATACCGGCGTAATACTCATTCCAGATCTTTTTTGATTCTGAGATTACCGCTTCTTTCAACTGTGCCGGTGTAGCCTTAGGATTAGCGTACATCCATTCCCAAACAGCAATATCGACCAATGCGACACCCATAATTTCATAGCTCGACCAGAAGTCATCCAAAGCCAAATAAGCTCCTGCTTGCGGATTTGCATTTTTAAATCCTAAAAGCTCGAGATCTCTAATCTGAAACATAAATGCCACCGCTTCGGTAAACGCATTGTTTGGAACGCCATTCAACATCCAGTAATCGACATCATTCAGCGTGATTGTCTGCTCCACGTTGTGTCCAAATTCGTGTATGGCAATGTTATAGCCCTTGTAATCCATACCGGTTTCAGCGATTCGAGTCCGTAAACGCGATTTATCACCACGCATCACTGCACCCCAGGCATGCCCTGCACTTGTGGAAGGATCCACCTGCACCAACGAAGCAATTTCTTTCGCCTTGTCCGGTTTCCAACCCAATTTAACCAAAATATTGGCCATATCTTTTTCAAAAGCTAACGGAGTCGGATACTTTGCTACGGTTATTTTTGTCAATTCATCTTCAGCAATTGTTCCACGATCTTTGAATCCGTTATACCAAATATCATACGGTCTCAACTCCCGTCCCAGCCGGGTTTTTATCACATTTGCAACCTCCTTTACCTGAGACGATGAGAGTAACGTTTTGAACAATTGCTTCACATCTTCCACAGGAATTTCCATCGACTGGTCAAAATTTCTCGAAATCGCATTCGGAAAATGTGGCGAATAAGCGTCCAAAGCACGTAAAACATCGAAATTATTTTTCAGCGTTTGATAACGCGTATCAGGTTCAGGAGTTGAAGTTTCTTCTTTACCGTCTTTAAAAATTTTATTAGCAGTCGGATTCCAATCATATTCACCACTGTTGATCACCTGTGTTGGAATGGATTGATCAATAATTCGCTTCATCACGTTATAAACCATCTCCTGTTTTTCCAACCCTTTAACGGTATCAGCGTAGTTCGATTTTAATTCATCTCGAAGTCCCCAGTGCGTAATCAACTTCATATCTTCCGGGAAAAGTTTTTCACCCTTATCATTCAAAAGATTTCCCATAAAAATATTGTAATTGGAGATATAATTATCTGCATCAGAATAAGTTCTGGAAATATCTTGGATAATTTCCGCAGGTATTCGAGAGGTAAATCTGTCACCCATACGAGCGAAAGCCCATTCTTTTCTATTCCAGTTAGTACCTTGCTCCGTTTTTTCTTTCAATGAATAAACCGGAAAATTCAGCGCGGCAATCAACGCGATTTTATTGGTAAACAAATCATCGTCAATATGAGCAGCAATATCAAATCCCGCGAACAGCAAATCTACCGGAGTGGATTCAATTCCGGTCATCTGAACAGGTTCTTTTAGCTTCACATCAGCCTGGTGTAATGTTCCGGCAATTATCTCAAAATTACGTTCCAGCCGATTATACAGCTTGGTTAATTCCGCGGAATCCGCTACAAAGTAGGTTTTGCAAAACGTATCAAAATCAGCTTCAGAACCATCCGATTCCTGCCAAAGTCCGGCTGCCTGTTTCACACCTTTTTCTATGCGAAATTGATTTGACTCGCCCAACGAATCAAGTAAATCTTTCTTAATTTTATCAACTACATGTGGTTGAATGAAATCTTTTTTTACCATTGTTTCTTTGCTTTTCGTATTGCAACTAATCATCAATATTATTGCAAATAAGGCTGTTAGCGTATAAAGTATCTTTTTCATTGGATAATATTTTTTGTTTGAATAATGCAAACTTACATAAAATTTTTCGATTTTTATGCAGGTTTGTGGTGAGTTTCAACTCTCGTTTTTTGCCAACAGGTCAATGACTCTATGCCGGAATGATTGCAGGTATGATCCATACAAACTCAATAAGGCAGATAAAGGGAAAATCGAGCATATTTCTTATGTGCTATAATTTGTTAAATATTTAGAAATGACATTATTGTAAAAAAAAGTAATTATATTTGTGTAAAAATAAAACAAATCGTCATGAAAAAGCTCCTTCTGTCTTCAGCATTGATTTTATTGATTTCGTTTTTTGGATTTGGATTAACCGAGAAAGACAAAAACTCGCGATCAAACACCGTAAAATCAGACAAATATCCATTCAATTTGAATCTTAAAGACTCATTAGAATTACAGGAATACATAGATTATTTGATTGACTCGTTAAAGTTAGATAAACCCACAAATCCCAAGCTAAAAAGTGACAGGAAATATTACTTTAATCAACCTTCAGATTCCTCAAACATCAAAAGATTCTTTAGACCGCATTCAGGTAAACATCCGAATCCTAATTTCAAACTAAGTGATAGTGAGAGGACTAAACCCTATGTCACACACAGCCAACTTGACAATATGCCTATCAATGTGCCGGAAGATATTTATTTACCTACTAAAAAAGTTGAAGATAAAAGCAATATGCCGATAAAAGTACCTGAGGGAGCAGAAAAAACAGAAAAAGCGGGAAAAGAAAAACCTTCAAAATAAGCCCACCTTAGTAAATGGATATTTTTTGAAACATGTCAGAATCGCATTGTTACTTTTCGGTTTGTTTTTTTCATAATTGCGTAAGACAAGAAAAAGAAATGTCTCTTTTGAGAATATTCTTTTACCATACTTGAAATAGATTTCAAACCCATATGAAGATCGGATTTTAATTTCGCCGGGAGACAACCTCTTTGAAACAGCCACTTTATAGAAAAAGATTTCACAACAACCGACAAATCAAAATTTAGTGGTACAAACGCCCGGTTAAACCGACTTTTAAGCAATTTCAGTGAAAAGTATTTTGGACGTTACAATCATACCTTTGAACTTTCTTTTACGCGAATTTAAGGACTTGTGCGACAAACAAACTCGAGACAAAACAAGCAATAGAAAAGTTGATACAATTAAAACCTCTCCAACGACAAGCCCATTTTTCATTCAAAACACCAATCTCTCGCCATTCACACAAAGAGAAAACACTTCTCAAACTAATTATCCCCAATTATTTATCGTAAAACCTCGTCATTTTTGAAATATTTTAAGTAGTTTTGTGTCTTAAATTCAATAAAATCAAAAAAAACATATGACTGAAAAAATTATCACCACGTTGCGCGATTCTAAGAAAGCACGTTGGACTGCATTGCTCATTGTCTCATTTACAATGATGACCGGGTATTATATCAATTATGTAATATCACCTCTCAAACCACTATTAGAAGACTATTTCAATTGGTCAAGTACGGATTTCGGATTTTGGAATTCAGCTTATGGTTGGTTCAATGTTTTCTTTTTAATGTTGATTTTTGGAGGGATAATTTTAGATAAAATCGGCATTCGCTTTACCGGACTTGGTGCTACGTTAACGATGGTGGTTGGTACTTTTCTGCAATTTGCCGCCATTCGCCAACTCTGGCCGATGGATGGAGTTACTTTCGGAGTCAGCAATCAAATTCTTATAGGAGCGCTCGGTTTTGGAGTTTTCGGTGTAGGTATCGAAGTTGCCGGAATTACCGTTTCGAAAATCATTGTCAAATGGTTTCAGGGTAAAGAGCTGGCGCTTGCCATGGGACTTGAAATGGCTATGGCACGTATGGGGACAGCGCTTGCCTTAGCTATTCCGGCGCCTATTGCAGCTTCGATGCTCGGCAAAGGCGCACTCCCGAATGTTGCACTTTCAGCTCCGTTAATGCTTGGATTGGCACTACTTGTAGCCGGTTTCTTGGCATTTTTCTATTATACATTCAAAGACAAAGAATTAGACAAATCGCTTGCAGAAGCTAAACTTGTTTCAAACAATCATTCTGATGAAGATGAATTTAAGGTAAAAGATATTGCTATCGTTATCAAAAATAAAGGTTTCTGGTTAATCGCACTTTTATGCGTACTTTTCTACTCAGGTGTCTTCCCATTCCTTTATTACGCAGCCGATTTAATGGTCAACAAATACAACGTTGACCCAAAATTCGCAGGAACTATTCCGAGTTTACTCCCATTTGGAACGATTATTTTAACTCCATTATTCGGGAATATTTATGACAGAAAAGGGAAAGGCGCTTCAATAATGCTTCTCGGATCAATCATGCTGTTATTGGTGCACTCCATGTTTGCATTGCCAACTATTAATTCTCCGGCTTTCGCTGTGTTACTTATTCTTTTATTGGGAGTTACATTCTCATTGGTACCTTCGGCAATGTGGCCTTCTGTTCCAAAAATTATTCCCGAGAAACTACTTGGAACTGCATATTCAATGATATTCTGGGTACAAAATATTGGTCTAATGTCAGTACCTTTATTAATTGGATGGGTTTTGGATAAATACTGTATAACGAATGCAGCGGCAATTGCCGAAGGTGCAAGACCTCACTACGACTATACCCTACCGATGGTGATTTTCGCAACACTCGGATTATTGGCCATTGGAGTGGGATTATTACTAAAAGCCGAAGACAAGAAAAAAGGTTACGGACTGGAACAACCGAATATTAAGAAGTAAAACGCTGTATTTAGTTTACAGTTTGCAGTTTATAGAAATGTGATTTTTGTAAATTTAGGAGAATAATTTTAAGAAACGTATGAAGTATAGTGATTTTAAAGATTTATTTGCATATCAAAAAGCATTTGAGCTTGCTATGAGAATTTTTGAACTAACTATGAAATTTCCTAAAGAAGAAACTTATTCGCTTACTGACCAAATTCGACGTTCATCTCGTTCTGTATCAACAACAATCGCTGAAGCTTATCAAAAACGTGCTTATCCAAAACATTTTCGATCAAAAATGACCGATTGTTTAAGTGAAAACAGCGAAACTGAAGTTTGGTTAAATTTTGCTTTACACTGCAAATACATTACCGCTGAAGAATATAATTTTCACAATGAATTAAATCAAGAAGTTAGAAAACTCTTGACTTATATGCTTAACAATCCGGGAAAATTCGGAGTCAGCGAAGAATAACTTTTAACTATCAATTCCCAAATACTGCAAACTAAAAACTAAAAACTGCAAACTATAAAAAATCAATGAAAACAAAATAATTCAAGAATATGGTACAAATCGAACTATTAAAAGAAGTAACCGCTCGCGCCCAGGTATGGCTCGACGGAAATTACGATGCTGAAACTAAAGCAGAGGTAAAAAAAATGATGGAAGCGGATGATAAAACCGAATTAATCGAATCATTTTACAAAGACTTAGAATTTGGAACAGGTGGCTTGCGAGGAATCATGGGCGCCGGGACCAACAAGATGAACATTTATACGGTAGGTGCCGCTACCCAAGGATTGAGCAATTACCTGATTTCTCAATTCCCGGATTTGCCTCAAATCAGTGTAGTAATAGGTCATGACTGCCGCAACAACAGCAGGAAATTCGCAGAGATTTCTGCCAATATTTTCACAGCAAACGGCATTAAAGTTTACCTTTGGGAAGACCTTCGCCCAACTCCGGAAACATCGTTTGCTATTCGCCATTTAGGTTGCCAAAGTGGTGTAATTATCACCGCATCGCACAATCCAAAAGAATACAACGGATACAAAGCATACTGGGATGATGGCGCACAAATGATTGCTCCGCATGACGAAAATGTGATTAAAGAGGTCAATAAAATAAAAAAAGTAGAGGACATCAAATTCGAAGGCAATAAGGATTTGATTGAAATCATCGGGAAAGATATGGATAAAATTTATTTAGACCGAATCAAAACGCTAATCCTTTCTCCTGAAGCCATTGAAAGAAATAAAGATTTAAAAATAGTTTACACGCCTATTCACGGTACCGGAATAAAATTAGTGCCCGATGCATTGCGTGCTTATGGTTTTACCAATATAATTGATGTGCCGGAGCAAAACGTGATTAGCGGAAATTTCCCAACGGTAATCTCACCCAATCCGGAAGAACCGGCAGCACTTGAACTGGCTGTAAAAAAAGCGAAAGAGACTAATGCGGATATCGTAATGGCTACCGATCCCGATGCTGATAGAATCGGAATTGCCGTAAGAGATGAAACCGGAGAATGGATTTTATTTAATGGAAATCAAATTTTCTTGGTTTATATTTATTACCTGATAACACGATGGAAAGAGCTTGGCAGACTTAAAGGGAAAGAATACGTCGTGAAAACCATTGTTTCCACAGAAGTAATGGCTGATGTAGCTCGAAAAAACAATGTGGAATATTACGATACTTTCACCGGATTTAAATGGATTGCCGACGTAATGCGGAAAAATGAAGGAGTGAAAGAATACATCGGTGGTGGTGAAGAGAGTTTTGGTTTCCTTGCTGAAGATTTTGTGCGTGATAAAGATGCTGTATCGGCTTGTGCACTTATGGCTGAAATTACCGCCTGGGCAAAAGATAATGGCAAAACGCTTTTCGAATTACTACAAGATATCTACATTGAGTACGGATATGGCAAAGAAAAAGGAATTTCTGTAGTACGCAAAGGGAAATCCGGAGCAGAAGAAATAGTGCAAATGATGGCAGACTATCGCTCTAACCCACCAAAAGAAATTGCAGGGTCCAAAGTTGTTACGATTAAAGATTATAAAACACTGAAACAAACCGATGTAGCGAGCGGTAATGTTACCGATTTGGAAATGCCGGCCACATCCAATGTGCTGCAATTCTTTACTGAGGACGGAACAAAAATTTCCGTGCGCCCTTCAGGTACCGAACCAAAAATTAAATTCTACATTGAAGTACGAGGCGAAACAAAATCTCGTGCCGATTATGCTGCTGCCGACGCAAAAGCTGATGAGAAAATCAATGCAGTGAGAAAAGATTTGGGGGTGTAAAAAGCACACGGATAAAAGCGAGAATTCGTTTTTAAAAAATTTAGTTTTGAGGAAACGAAACTAAGGATACAAATATTAAAAAAACTATTTAACAATTTAACAATTTAACAAATGAAATCAATTAATTTATTTTTAAGCGTTGTTTTATTAGCAACCATGATCAGCTGCGGTGGTAAAACCAAGCAATCAAGCGACCAAGAAGAAACAGGCATGGAACAAGTTATAACAGCTGAAACATCCCATGTGGGGGCTTATACCGGCACATTGCCCTGCGCCGACTGCCCCGGAATTGAAACCGACCTGACGTTGAACGAAGACGGCACCTATACATTGCTTAGTGAGTATTTGGAAAAAGAGCCTAACAATGTTTTTGAAGAAAGTGGTGTTTATAGTGTACTCGACAATGACTTAATTGAATTGACAGCCCCTTCTACCGGAGACAAAATTTATTACAAGCTCGTTGAGAAAGGTGTCGCAGTTTCTGATGCTTATGGAAATATAAATGAAGGCGAACTTGCCGAAAACTATATCTTGATAAAAAAATAAATTAGGATAAGAAAACTAAAAAAATAAGCACAATACTGTCATGCACGGTTTTGTGCTCATTTTTTAAATAATCTCCATTACTTCGTATTATGTCTCGCTACCTCAATTATAATAACGTCCTCAAACAGGAATTTTCAGAACGTGTTCAGAAAATATCCATTAATGCCGGATTTACCTGCCCCAACAGGGATGGCATTAAAGGTTTTGGAGGTTGTACGTATTGCAATAATCAGAGCTTCAGTCCGGGTTATGCCAAACCTGTGAAATCGGTGTTTGAGCAATTGGAAGAAGGAATCGATTTTTTTAATCATAAATACGAATCTCAACTCTATCTTGCTTATTTCCAAAGCTATACAAACACATACGATAAACTCGAGAATCTAATCAAAATTTACGAAGAGGCATTAAAACACCCAAAAGTGGCCGGAATTGTAGTCGGTACACGTCCTGACTGTATCAACGATGAATTGCTTGATTATTTTGTCGAGTTAAGCAAAAAGAAATACGTGATGATCGAATACGGAATTGAGAGTACGAATGACAAAACACTGGAATTTATCAATCGCGGACATGATTATGCCGCTGTAGAGGAGGCTGTTTACAAAACTGCGGACAGAGGACTTTATACAGGCGCGCACTTGATCTTGGGACTGCCAAATGAAGACAAAGAAATGATTCTTTCACACGCGGACAAGGTTTCGAAATTACCATTAACGGCTCTTAAACTGCATCAACTCCAATTAATAAAGAAAACCAAAATGGCGCGTCAATATGCTGAAAACCCGGAAAGGTTTCACTTGATGACACCTGAAGAATACATAGAGCTGTTAGTTGAGTTTTTGGAGCGTTTGAATCCGGACATAGCTATCGAACGATTTGTTTCTCAATCACCGGAAGAATTATTGATTGCACCCAATTGGGGCTTGAAGAATTTTGAATTTGTCCATAAAATTGAGAAAAGGCTGGAGGAATTGGATACATGGCAAGGGAGAAAATTTTCGCCTATCTCTTAGAGGGGAAAGAAAAACTCCATTAGAAAAATGCCATAAAAAAACATACGTAATCTTAATCATTAAAATTTGAATACCCTTTCAAAAACTCCATTTTTAAGAGGACTTGGAGAAGGTGCAAAAATTATGTTCTATACGAAACGCGAAGAAACCGTCAATTGGATTACACACTTTTTGGGTGTTCTCATTGGCATCTCAGGTACATTTATTTTGATTCGGAAAGCATTGTTTTTTGAAAATTTTTGGGCTGTGCTGGCATTTTCCATTTTTGGATTCGGAATAATCGCATGTATGCTTGCTTCCACACTGTATCATTACGTCAAAAACCCGATTACGAAATCTAAACTTCGTCACTTCGACCACGGAAGTATCTATGTATTAATTGCTTGCAGTTATTCGCCGTTTACACTTATCCTGCTTCGCAACGAAGGATTTTGGGGTTGGGGATTGTTTATTTTGGTGTGGATTATCGCCCTTGTAGGCATCGTATTCAGCTTAGGTAAATTAAAAGCGAACAGTCATCTGAAAACGGCTTCGTACGTTCTAATGGGGCTGGTCATAGTACTTGCCATTCAGCCTTCACTTGAAATTGCAAAAGTTCAAAACTGCCTTGATGTCTTGCTTTGGATACTTATCGGCGGTGTATTTTATATTGTCGGAGCAGTAATCTACGCTTTGGCAAAACGTGAATTTTCACACGCGATTTTCCACATTTTTGTACTTCTCGGATTAATCAGCCATATTTATGCAGCGTGGTTGGTTCCGTTGTAAAAATTCATAATCTTTTGTAACAACTCAGCCCCCTAACCCCCTAAAGGGGGGATTTCTGCGGGTTGTCAAACATTTCCTGTATTAGAAAAGTCGCATTTTCATTATTAATTATAAGATAAAACGACCTTTTTCTTATTTGAAATGCCGATTATAAGCATTTTGAATGGGGTGAGTAATTACATTTTTTTTGATATTTTTTTAAATTGTATTTTATTACGTATTATTTATATGTTAAAACACTGACTTTGCACATAAAACTTCAATCAAACAATGCAAAATACGCAAGTAACATTTTGTACATAAACCCCTAATTATCAACTTTATGCAAATACATTTTAGTGATCTTAACAAATATTTTGAGTATTAAGAGAAGTTGCGTATATTTGTGCGTTGTAGGCAATGCGCGGAGACAGTGCAGTAGAAACTTGAAAATAGAACAGAAATTAAACCGT
>JAAYIT010000329.1 GCA_012523295.1 Porphyromonadaceae bacterium
CTTGATAAAGGTCAACTAACGGATAATGAATTCCATAATTACACAAAACACCCCTATTAACTATGAGTTTTCTTTTGGTAGCAGAGGACTATCACAGCTGTCGCTTTTGGGTTGCTCAGGTTCCAGGCACAAGGTGGAAATAATACCAATGGGTTTATTGGGGTGTGCTTCATGCTAAGGGACGCTGCATCAAACTTATAGACAGATAAAATGAAAGGATTTCTCACCATTTTGACACTTTTTACTTTCTTGACTGCTTCGGCAGACAATAACTGCAAAAGCTGTGACATTGAGAAAGTGAAAATTATTAATGACCACATGGACAGCTTGACATTTCAAATTGTTAGTGGCACGACAGGAAAGCAGCCCGCAATCGGCAACGCAAACAAAGCGCAACCTTTATGGGCTAGTATAGAAAAACTTTGAAACATACAAGTACTATAACATTTTAATAAGAAGTAAGAACAAACAATTTGTTTTGACCTCATTATCAATAATAATTGTAAATTTGCTTTTTAAATTTTAGTAGTATTGAGCAAAGAAATAATTGTCAAAATGAATAAATCCAAAATATCGATACGTTTTTTTGATGACCGCGAAGTTCGTGCACTTTGGGATGAAGATAATTCTAAGTGGTGGTTTTCGGTGTTGGATGTCGTTGCTGTACTTACTGATCAAAGTGATTATACCAAGAATCGCAACTATTGGAAATATCTTAAAGCCAAATTAAAGAAAGAAAACAGTCAAGTGGTTAGTGCCACTACCCAGTTGAAAATTCTTGCTCCAGACGGGAAGAAACGTTTAGCTGATATGTTAGATTATCATGGTATCATAACTCTTGGTAAAGAGTTTCCTGGTAAAAAGGCAAACCGATTTATAGAATGGTTTACGTACAGCGATGAAACCATAGATGGAAAAAGCAAGACAAAAGCCTACGCCTTATTTGACAGTTCCTTTATCAACAGCATAGAAGTCGGCACAATCAAAGGTTTACAACAGATTCACGGGTATTTGTTTGGTGGTTTATGTGATTTCGCAGGACAAATCAGGCAAAAAAACATATCAAAAGGCGGGTTTCAATTTGCTGCATCACGTTTTTTAAACGAAACTTTAAAACAAATAGAATCCATGCCTGAAACAACATTAGAAGAAATCGTAGAAAAGTATGTTGAAATGAACATTGCACACCCGTTTATGGAAGGCAACGGCAGAAGTACCCGGATATGGTTGGATTTATTATTAAAAAAACAGCTAAGTAAATGCGTAGATTGGAGTAGAATTACTAAAATAGATTATATGAATGCGATGGTTCAAAGTCCTGAAAATAGTGATGCCATAAAGTTACTGTTGAAGAGTGCTTTAACAAGTAAAATCAACGACCGGGAGATGTTTATGAAGGGAATTGACTATTCGTACTATTACGAAGAGAATGACTAATAAAATGATTATAAAATCATAACTAAAGAAACACCAGTCCATAATAAATCACCCAAACCACAGCTGCCTTCGGCAGGCGCGCTCTGGCTAGCCGTAGCTGCAAGCGAACAAGCGACAGTGCAATGGACAATGAAATAGAAAATTGAATTAAATATTAAAATAAATTAGGGAAGTTCCATGCAGAAAAAGTCTTTAGTGGTAATTGACATTCAAAATGATATTACCAAAAACTACAAAGAAATCATTGACAATGTTAATCGGTCAATTGATTGGGCAGTGGAAAATGAAATTCATGTGGTTTACATAAGGCATTATAACTTATCTGACGGTACAAGGACTTTCAAACCTAATACTCGTGGGTCTGAATTAGTTTCGGATATGAAATTGGTTTCCAAAAACATTTTTGAAAAATCCAAAGGCAACGCATTAACCAGCGAAGATTTTGCTGACTTTATTAAGAAAAACGAAATAAACGAATTTTACATTACAGGAGCAGACGCCGTTGCCTGCGTGAAATCAACCGTATTTAATATGTGCAAGGAAAACTACACAGTTACAATCTTATCAGATTGTATCACGAGTTATGATAAAAGGAAAATGGATGAAATGCTGAATTATTACGAAAAAAATGGCAGTAAAATAATTACTTTGAATGACTTATCAGATTCTAAATATAATACAATTTTATCAGTCCTTAAACCATGAAAACAGACAAAAAGATTGACTTGGTGGAAATATTTAGAGGTTCACCAATGGAAGCCGGAATAGTTAGAAGCCTTCTGAAAGATTCTGATATAGAGGATTTTTTAAAGGATGAAAATATGGGAACAATTGCTCCATGGCAAGTTTCTGCAGGAGGTGTCGGTGCAGTAAAGATTATTATTAAGAGCAACGATTACGAAAAAGCAAAATTGATTATTGAAAAATTCGTACAAGGCCATTTTTGATTTTAAAAAGACAGATCAATGAACAAACAACTTTTTATCCTTTTGTTCGCGCTATTGAGTAATTATTCGTTAGTATATGCATATAATTTTGAAGTTGATGGAGTTTATTATTCAATTACAGATTCAAAAAAACAGACAGTAGAGGTCACTCATAATGCAGATACTGTAAATACCTATCAATTGGAAAAATATTCAATACCAGATAAAGTTAGCTATAATAACAAAATCTTTATTGTAAATCGAATAGGCGATAGAGCATTTATTGGATGCGACCAGGTAGTAAGCATAAACCTCCCGGAAAGCATCAAGAGTATTGGGAATTCTTCGTTTGGTTCATGCAAAAAACTGTCACATATACATTTACCAAACAGTATTTCAAAAATTGATATTTTTGCTTTTGCCATGTGCGAACACCTGGAATCAATAATATTGCCATCGCAAATTGATAGTATATCTGATGCTTTATTTGCCGGTTGTCTTAAATTGAAACATATAAATATCCCAGATGGAGTAAGGTACATTGGCCAAAAAGCATTCGTTTTGTGCAGGAATCTGGATTCTGTTTCTATACCAAAATCCGTAGTTGACTTGAACGGTTGTGCTACATTTCTTGGATGCTCAAACTTAAAAAAAATACTTGTCTCCTGGCCACAACCAGTTCCAATACATCCATTTATGTTTGAAGATATTGGAGCTAAACAATGTAAATTGGTCGTTCCAAAAGGTATGCTGCCTAAATATCGAAAAGCTAAAGGCTGGAAAGATTTTAAAGAAATTGAAGAATCGAATTTCTGAAATTGCTTTCTTTTACAAGCTTAACCTACAGATAATGAATATCATAATAGCAAAAGACACTTTAATTAATCACAAACTATTTTCGAATTGTAACAGACGATGGCAGCAGCATCTTTTTGTCTTGCGCCGGGATCTTATATAGTTGAAATATACTCAATACGTTTATTTGGGTGTTGGCGCCAATTTTGAAGAACAGAATATAAAAAAACTAATTTTATGAGACAATAAATCCCGTACCCTAATCCGTCAAGTTAGCCTTAGGCTTAATTAAAGAACTGAAATATAGAGGAAAACAATAGAAAAGCTGAAGAAATAAAGTAATAAAAAGTACATGAAAACACGTTAAGGGTAATAATTGTAAAGAAAACTGAAGAATGCTTTTTCAGTTCTGCAAAAAAATAAGCATCTTTGGGGGAATAACAGAGTTCTTGTGCCATCGCCCGTGTGAACGGCCGAAAAAAGAATGAACCTTGATGGATATACCAGGGGAAAACATGTGATTATGAATACAATAAAAGGAATATCAGGAAAAATATCAGGCCTAATCTTTGGGCTTGTATGCTCTTTAGTCATAGTTGGTTGCAAACAAAATGCACAACACAGTATAGGAGCCGACATCTCTTTTACACCACAAATGGAAGCCCGGGGCAGTGTCTATTACGACGAGAACAATCAGGAAAAAGATATCTGCCTAATAATGGCCGACAATCATTTCGACAATATCCGTTTACGCATCTTTGTGAATCCGGAGGCTGAAAACGGCTACTCAAGACAAGGGTTTTGCAACCTGGACAATACCCTGAAAATGGCCAGGCGGATCAAAACTGCCGGCATGAGCTTCAGCCTCGACTTTCATTACA
>JAAYIT010000330.1 GCA_012523295.1 Porphyromonadaceae bacterium
ATATTAAATCCTTAATGAAACCTTAATTTGACTTAACTTCTTAATGGTAAAAAGTATTTTAATATACACTGGAAATTAATCTAAAATCATTTTTCACAGGAAAACCAGTAATACCATAAAATATAACCGTATGAAATGTTTTTCTTCTTATTTTCTGCTGTTGCTGTTGCTTCGCTTTCCCGTTTTTGGACAAAACTTGGATAGCTTGTACAAACAAGCGGATAATTTCGGCAGGAAATATTCGTCAAAATTCTATTACAATCCCGCTGATGTCAGAGCCGTTGAGGGTAAAAATCTCTTTACTTACATCACGCAAACCTCAAAAGGGACCAAATTCTTGTTGATAAATATAGATGATAAAACGACGAATCAGGCGTTTGATCAAGAGAAAACAGCTGTTGCTTTATCTGAAAAATTGAACAGAAAAGTAGAAGCATATAATTTACCTTTTCGCCGTTTTACATACAGTGAAAACTTAGATTCGATATTTTTCCAGGTTGACAATGCCGGTTACAGCTTGTCATTAAATTCTTATGAACTATCTGAAAGACGCGGGCAAAGTGCCCGAAGAGAGTCGTATTGGGGAAGATCAAACCGAGAAAATTCAGACAGGAGAGTGATTTCGCCCGATAAAAAATTCGAAGCATATATCTCAGAAGGAAACCTCTGGATACGGAATCTAGAAACTAAAAAGGCCGAAAAATTAAGCTTTGATGGTTCGCCGTACGAGTATTATTCTTCCGCTATTTACTGGTCACCTGACTCGAAGAAGCTTGTGAGCTGTAAGTTCAGACCGGTCGAAACACGTAAATTGCTGCTTATATCTTCTTCTCCAAAAGACCGACTACAGCCCACTACAGAAGAGTTTGACTACACAAAACCGGGTGACGCGCTGCCTGTGAGAAGTCCTGTCGCTTTTAATATTGAGACAAAAGAGGTCATCAGGTTTACAGTTCCCGATGTTGAGAATCAATACTATTTAGGTAATATTAAATGGGACAAAAGCAGCCGATATTTCACTTTTGATTTTAATAAAAGGGGACACGGGCAATTTGTGATTTACGCCGGAGATGTAGTTTCAAAATCGCTAAGAACGATCGTTAATGAGGAAAGTTCTACATTTATTTATTACAATGCCTTGTATCAATATTGGTTCAAAGAAGCAGATGAATTGCTTTGGATTTCCGAGCGTGACGGTTGGAGACACCTTTACTTATACGATGTGAAAACCGGAAAGCCGAAGAAGCAGCTGACAAAAGGGGAGTGGATTGTTAAAAAGGTAGTAAATGTGGATGAAAAAGCAAGAAAATTGATATTTGTCGGTTGTGGAATGGATAAAAATGAAGATCCATATTTGGAAAAATACTATTCACTGAATATAGACAATGGGAAAATTACTCCTCTGACACCTGAAAAAGCGAATCACAGAGTCACTTTTACTACCGATTACAGATTTATGTTTGATGTTTATTCACGTGTTGATTTACCTCCAACGGTTGTCGTTAGGTCTGTTGATGAAGGTGGAAAAATTGTCATAAAGCCTGAAAATCAGCCCTTTATCTCTGAGGTGACAGCTGCCGGCTGGAGAATGCCGGAAGTGTTCTCCGCCAAAGGACGAGATGGAACAACAGATATCTGGGGCGTGATAATCCGTCCGTCAAACTTTGATCCATCCGTAAAATATCCCGTTATAGAATACATTTACGCCGGTCCGCACGATTCTCACGTCCCTAAAAACTTCGCCATTGTACATACGCCCAGCGCATTGGCTGAATTGGGATTTATCACCGTAATGATTGATGGAATGGGAACCGCCAATCGTTCGAAAGCATTTCATGATGTTTGTTGGAAAAATCTGAAAGATGCCGGATTCCCGGACAGAATAGCCTGGATCAAATCCGCTGCTGAAAAATACCCCGAAATGGATATTAGCAAAGTAGGAATTTATGGAACCTCAGCCGGAGGTCAAAGTGCAATGGGCGGGCTTTTGTTCTATCCGGATTTTTATAAAGTTGGGGTCTCGTCTTGCGGCTGCCATGACAACCGGATGGATAAAATATGGTGGAACGAGCAATGGATGGGCTATCCGATCGGGAAAGAATACGAAGAAAGTTCCAACGTGGTTAATGCTCATTTGTTAAAAGGTGACTTAATGTTGATTTTGGGAGAATTAGACAATAATGTAGATCCTTCGAGTACATTACAAGTTGTTGATCAATTAATAAAACACGACAAGGAATTTGAGTTTGTTATGCTTCCGGGAGAAAGGCATACGTCAGGAGGAAAGTACGGAGAAAGGAAACGCAGGGATTTCTTTGTGAAACATTTACTCGGTAAAAATACCCCGGAATGGAATGATTCTAAAAAATAATAACTAAACTTTCGCAAGCTTTATCTGATAGTCTCAAAAGGCTTGCTAACGAGTGACCTCGTCCGGTGAGCCAAAAATCAGAGAGAACGGCGTTAAGAATCGTCCTTGTTTGAGCCTGTAAATAGGTTTCAAAAACCGAAACACTTGGGGCGAGTTTGGACGATTTAGCCGTTTGAACGCCAATTTTGCATTAAGCGAG